>DAOOIV010000006.1 GCA_035384605.1 Phycisphaerae bacterium | reverse complement strand
GCACGTCCGGTTCGGAGGGAGGGGGGACGGTCAATCCGTCCTTCCTACCCCTATCGGCGGGCAGCCCGCAGATCACGCAAATCACGCCGATTGGCAAGACGGAGTAGATAAGGCTTGTGACGTCGGCTACGCGACGCAAAGAGCTGGGTGCTGGGTGCCCCATCCATCCGCCGCAGCGGATGGGTGGGGGCTCGATGATGAATCGCAGGGAGGAGCGACGATCAGCACGTCGCCGACGACGAGGTGGTCGGCCCGGTCAGTGCTCGCAATCCGGATCGACCGGGATGCCTTCCCCGCTGATGCAGCGCTGGAACATGCCGAAGTCGCTCTGGTCCACGTCATCATCGTTATCGAACGAGACCGCCGCGCAAGCCGGGTCAACCTGAGGCACACCCGGCCCCGTCGCGCATGCCTCGAACGTGTCGAGGTCAGCGGTATCCACGTCGCCGTCGCCGTCAAAGTCGGCCCGCACCGTTGCCGGGCAGCCCCGCAGGTCAACGCTCGCGCCCGGGATGGTGTTGGGACATGCATCGCCGCAGTCGCCGACGCCATCGCCGTCGCTGTCGGGCGTGCAGATGGCGAACTGCCATTGGTACGCGGGCAGATCGATGCCCGTCGCGTCGGTGATATCGCCATCGAGCGTGGCGGTCACCGGCCCGGACAAGCCCGTCACCTCGAACACGTACGGCCCGTTGCCGCTGACGGACACCACCGTGCCGACGGAAAGACTCAGGTCGTCAGCCGAGACGTTGAGTACCGGATCGCTGAGTGTCACCACGATCCTTCGCACAGTCGGCTCGGTCTGACCTGCGGCAGGCCAGGTGTTGGAGACCGTTGGTGGGGCCGACTCGACCGTTGAGCCCCAGAATAAGCTGTAGGCACCGCCCGCAACGCCGGTCACTCCTGAAAGGTTCACCACCTGGACCGGAGACAGGCGGTTGGTCGTGGTGCCATCAGCCAGTTGGCCGTATTCGTTCAGGCCCCAGCTCCAAGCTGTGCCGTCGCTCCTCACGGCCAGACTGTGGTTGAGACCGGCCGCAATGGCAGTCACGTCGGACAATCCCGAAACCTGCACCGGCGTTGATCGGTTTGTCGTGGTGCCGTCGCCCAATTGCCCATATGTGTTGGTGCCCCATGCCCAGACAGTGCCGTCACTCTTGAGAGCAAGATTGTGACTGTTGCCCAGAGCCACTCCCACCACGCTTGTCAGACCAGGAATCTGAGTCGCAGAGGATGCGGAGTTACCCCAGTACCAGACGGTCCCGTCGCTCTTGACCGCCATGCTTCGGAATCCGGCAGCACCAAGAGCGATGACGTTTGTCATACCAGTCACTTGCACCGGCGTAAGGTAGTTTGCTTCGTTGCCCCAGAGCACCTGCCGGGACGAGTTCGCTCCCCATCCCCAGACTGTCCCATCGGCCTTGAGCGCGAGACTGTGATTCATGCCTGCGGCAACGGCGGTTACTCCGACCATGCCGGATACCAGAGCCCCCCCACCCCTCGATATCTGGGTACCGTCGCCCAGTTGGCCGAACTGGTTGCGCCCCCAAGCCCATACCGCACCGCCGGATGCGACGGCAAGGCTGTGAAAGGCTCCTCCGGCGACAGCCGTGACGTTGCCCACGCCCGACGGTAGCGGCGTTGACTGCGGCACCGCAGGCCCATAGCCGAGCTGCAAATAATCGTTGTCCCCCCAAGACCAGCATTCACCATCACCCGTGATCGCAAGATTGAAACCTTGGCCTATGGTCGCCGTCGCAACATCTCCGAGTCGGGACACCGTGGTCGGGGTTGAACGCTGAACCGGGGCACCGTCTCCCAGAACGCGAAATGCTGCATAACCCCATGCCCACAACATCCCGTTTCTGTCCACCGCGTAGCTGCGTCCCCCATCCGCATCGCCGCCTGCCGCAATAGCCTCGGCCGGCGTCAGGTCCGACACCCGAACCGGCGTCGATCGGTGGGTGTTCGTGCCGTCGCCCAGTTGGCCGAAGTAGTTGTACCCCCATGCCCAGACGGCTCCGTCATCATCGAGCGCGAGGCTATGACTGGACTCCGCTGCAATTGCGATTATGCGCGTCAGACCCCCCACCTGAACGGGTGTGCGCGACAATACGTTGGTACCATTGCCCAATTGGCCGTACGTCCCGCTTCCCCATGCGTACACTGTTCCGTCCGATTTCAGAGCCAGGTTGTGTGACACTCCCGCCGCAATCGCGGTTACACCGGTCAGATCAAGGACGGCAACGGGTGTCAGGCGTGAAGCCACAGTGGTCCCGTCACCCAACCGGCCGCTTGAGTTGCTGCCCCAAGCCCAGACGGTGCCGTCGTTCTTGACCGCCACGCTGTGCTCGGACCCTGCCGCGACAACCACAACATCCGACAAGCCCGAAACCTGGACCGGTGCCGAGCGGTTGGTCGTCGTGCCGTCGCCGAGTTGGCCCTTGTTGTTGTATCCCCAGGCCCAGACCGTGCCGTCGGTTCTCACGGCCAGGCAGTGCGAATCGCCGCACGCGACGGCCTGAATACTCGACAGACTGCTGACTTGCATCGGCACTGAATGGTTGGTGGTAGTCCCATCGCCCAACTGGCCGTAATTGTTGTAGCCCCAGGTCCAGATCGTCCCATCGGCTTTCAGTGCCAGGCTGTAGTAGATACCTGCTGCGATTGCTTGGATGTCGCTCAAGCCCACCGCTTGGACAGGGGCCGAGCGGGCGATTGTTGCCCCGTCGCCCAGCCCGCCGTAGGTGTTGGATCCCCATCCCCAGACAGTGCCATCGCTCTTGAGAGCAAGACAGTGCTTGGTCCCGCTGGATACCGTTTTGACGTTCCCCATGACTGCCGCCCGCGGCAACCAGGCATCGTCCGCGAGGCCAAGGTTCCCATAGATATTGACACCCGCGGCGTGCAGGAACGGCTGGACATTCATCACCGCGAAAGCCTTGGCCGCCGACGCGAACTGGCTGTCGGGATTGGTGACCACGACGTCCCAATGCCCAACTTTTGCGTCCGTGAGGTCCAGCGTGCAGGTGATCTGTGCGCTACTGACGACGTCCACGTTCGTCGCCACGATGTCGGTCTCACCGGTCCGTGTAAGCTTCACCGTCGCCCCGGTCTGAAAGTTGGCGCCGACCAGATAAGAAATCTCGACCGGGCCGGTGTTCGGCGCAGAGCCCGGAGCAACCCGAGGATCGTCGGCGGCAGGTTTGCTGGCACGGTGAACTGCCACTGGTAGGCCGCCAAGTCGTTACCGGGCGTGTCGACAATGTCGCCGTCAAGTGTCGCGGTTACCGTGCCGGTTGCGCCGGTCACTTCAACCACGTACGGTCCACTGCCGCTGACCGATGTCACCGACCCGGTGGACAGAATCAGGTCATCGGCCGTGACGTTGGTCACGGGTTCGGTGAAGGTGACCACAATGTGAGTGACGACATGCTCGGTCGCGTCGGCCGCAGGCCAGGTGCCGGCCACCTGGGGTGGGCCCGTCTCAACCGATGTGCCTGCGAACAGGCTGTAGGAAGACCCCGCCGCAATAAGTGCCACGTTGTCCATGCCGACGACCTGAGTCGGTGTCTTGGTGTTGGTTCCCCCGCACAATTGCCCGATGCTCCCCCAGGCCCAGGCCGTGCCGTCACTCGTGCAGGCCAGACTGTGATAATCTCCGGCGGAAATCGCTGCTGGATTCACGAGCCCCACAACCTCCACAGGGCTCAGCCGATTGGTGGTGGTCCCATCGCCCAACTGGCCGGAACCGTTGGATCCCCACGCCCACACCGTACCATCGTCTTTCACTGCCAGAACGTGCGCTCTGCCAACGGCAATCCTGTCCACGTCTGACAAGCCCGCGACCTGTCCCGGTGTCGATCTCGCCGTGGTTGTGCCGTCGCCCAACTGACCGGAGGAATTGTCGCCCCACGCCCATACCGTGCCGTCGTTCTTGACCGCAACAGAGTAATCGCCGCGTGCGCCAATTGCCGTTACGTCGGTCAAGCCGGGGACCTGAACCGGCGTTGAGCGGTTCGTCGTCGTGCCGTCGCCCAGTTGGCCGGACCCGTTGCGCCCCCATGCCCACACCGTGCCGTCGGTTCTGAGTGCCAGACTGTGGGTGCTGCCCGCCGCAATCTCGGTGACCTCGGCCAGGGTAGAGACCTGAACCGGCATATAGCGGTCGGTCGTCGCACCATCGCCCAATTGGCCGGCATAATTCGCCCCCCAGGCCCAGACGGTACCATCGCTTCGGAGCCCGAGACTGTGATTCCAACCGGGCACCACGGCAACCACAGCCGTCAGACCGGCCACTTGGCCGGGAGTGGATCTTCCGATCGTACTGCCGTCACCCAACTGCCCATACAAGTTGTCGCCCCAAGCCCAAGCCGTGCCATCGCTCTTCAGAGCCAAGCTGTGATCTCGACCCGCGGCCAGCGAGACCACGTCGGTCAGCCCACTGATACCCGCCAATGTCGATCGCTTCCATCTGAAAACGTCGACTTGACCATAGCTGTTCCGCCCCCAGCCCCAAAGCGTACCACCGCTGCTGATGGCGAAACATGATCCCCACCCGCCAACAATCGCTGCCACATTGTCCAGCCCCGAAGCCTGAACAACAGTCCACCGATCGGTTGTCGTGCCATCACCCAGTTGGCCGTCGTCGTTTCGGCCACAGTTCAAGACGGTTCCATCATCCCGGAGCACCCGGCTGTAGTATGGTCCCGCGGTAACCGCTGTTGCGCTCGTAACGCCCTGCATCTGAACAGGCACCAACCGACTGATCGTCGTTCCGTCCCCTAACTGGCCGTATGAATTGCCTCCCCAAGCCCAGACGGTGCCGTCTTGCTTAGCTGCCAGACCATGATACTGCCCGGCCCCGATAGCAGTAACATCTGCCCAACCGCTAACCTGGCCCGGCGTCGATCGATCCGTTGTCGTCCCGTCGCCCAATTCACCTGACATGTTGGCTCCCCATGCCCACACTGTCCCATCACTCTTGAGGGCGAGACTGTAGTAACCGCCGGCAGCAATGGCGACGACATCCGTCAACAACAGCACTTGTGCAGGCGTCCTCACAAACGAAGCGGGTTCAGTTGAGACATACCCCAGGCCCAACTGGCCGTAGTAATTGTGTCCCCATGCCCAAACGGTCCCATCGCCCCGGAGGGCCAAATAGTGGCCGCGACCTACCGCAATGGCCGTGACATTTGACACACCACTGACCAGCGCCGGTGTATAAGAGGCAGGAGGTAATGTCCCAGCGGGTGACTGCGAGCTTGCTCCCCCCCACCCCCAGACCGTGCCGTCAAACCTCAACGCCAGACTGTTTGTAAGACCGGCTGCCACGGATACGACTCCGTTCAGGTTCAGAACCCGGACCGGCGTTGCCCGATAGGACCCGCTTGTGCCGTCACCCAGCTGCCCATAGTAGTTGTCGCCCCAAGCCCAAGCCGTCATGTCCTCACCAACCACCAGCGTGTACCCAGGATTGCCGCCGGCAGCAGACCTGACGGCGCCAAACGAAACTGGGCTCGGCAGCAGCGTCTCGGAGCCTGGCCCGACCTGCCCGCGGCCGTTGTACCCGATTCCATGCACGAACGGCTGGGGTGTGGTGGCAAAGAGCGGTTCGACCATGCCGGGTGATCCAAACAGGAACGCGGCCGAAATGATCGTGGTAAGACCGAACGAGCTGGAATTCGCGACGCGGAACCGCTTGCCTGGCATGGTTAATACCTCGAAGAACGAGTGTCCGGTATGGAACCTTATTTGATGAACCGCGTGTCGCCGGCCCACCAGCCGGCGCACAGAGTAAGCCGTATGTCAAGCAGTATACCCTACCTGACACCATCTTGCAACCTGTTTTGTTTTTTTGAAGTGTCACATTCCGTTACCCGTGTCCGGAACGGTTGTTATCACCCCTTGCGGGGAGGCAAGGCCGCGGCTCTCCCCCCAGCCGGCGATTGAACCACACTGGGCGGCCCGCAAATCACGCCAATTGCCAAGGTCGGGAGGCCCATTCATCCGGCGGAGCACAGCGAAGCCGGATGGGTGGGGGCTCGATGATGAACCACAAGAGGAGCGATGATTGAGACCGCACCGGGTGCCCCACCTGCTTCTTGCAGGTGGGGGAGCGATGATCGATTCTCTGCAGAAAGCCGTGGGTTACATATTGGTCGGCACCCCGTGAATCAGGCCGATGACGCGGAAAGGTTGAGCGCGGACAGCTTGTCTTCTTGGCGTCATGGCGTCATGGCGGTTCATCCCTCGTTCAAGTCTCACGCAGAGCTGCGAAGACCGCAAAGGTGGGCTGATGCTCAGGCAGGCACTCCGGCGTCCGATGCCGTCCCCCACCCGGGATGGGGCACTCGGCAAGAAGCCATATCTCGCTCGACGGCCGCTTCCGATCCGTCAGAGCAACCAGGAGGCTCACTGCCCCCGAACGACCCTCAGGACCTGAAAACCCTCCTTGGCGATCCAAACACGCGCGCCGCCGCCGAGCATGTCTCCGCGTGGGATGAACTCGAAGATCCAGTGATCGCCTTGATCGTCCACTGTCACTTCGTCGTCCTGATTGATCGCGTCCGGGGCTGCGCGTCGAGCGGCCTCGAGTCCTTCGAGAAGTGGATTCAGAAGCAGGATCATGGCAAGAGTACCTCGTCGCGTTTTCCGGCCACCGACACGCTCGCCTCTACGCCAATCTCGTACACGAGCATCCGGCTGATCACATACCCCCTGAGCCTCCGACGCCGGTGCCAGCGGCACTCGGATTCGCTCGGGCCTTGCTCCCATTCTCGCCCATGCTCGTCCACGGGCGGGTTCGGGTGCGTGTGAAAAGTGGCAACCACGCTCTTTCCATTATAGCAATTGTTCGCCTCTAACGGTGGTGGCTGGATGCGGGACTGGTCACCCCGCGGCCATCGCTGCACACCGTATGAGAGATTTGAGTTCTGCACGATATACCCCCCTTCCTCATGGCGGTTCTGCGGATCATTAGACGCAGACTCTCGCCATGCACGGCTGAGCTCGGCGATGATTACGGGGTCTTTGAGCGGATCCACGGCACCCTCCCACTGTGGCCAATGTACCCCCGATAAACCCTGTCTGCAAATCCTCGCAACTCACTCTCGATCGGTGGCCAAGAATAGCTTCGTTCTGTAACCTCCTACGAACAAGATGGTTGCGATGGACCTCTTCAGTCCTGCTTTTCGTGATTCTCTGCGAGATCGGCTCTAGAATGGCCGTCGTGAGGTGCTGACAGGGACACATGAGGAAACAGACAATGCAAGCCGATGATCGCGTGTCACGAAGAGCAGTCTTGGGTCAAGTAGCCGCCGGGACGGCCGGGGCAATGATGGCTGCTGATCTGGCCAAAGCGGAGGATGCTGTTGCGGCCCCGGCCAAGGGGCGGATCCGCCAGTCGGTGTCCAAGTGGTGCTACGGCAAGATGACGATGGACGAGTTGGCCCGTCATTGCGTCCGGATCGGCTATCAGTCGATCGAGCTGGTCGGCCCGGAGGATTGGCCGACGGCCAAGAAGTACGGCCTGACCTGCGCGATGGTGCCCGGCGCCGGCAAGCTGACTGACTGCCTCAACCGCCGCGAGAACCACGACCGCTGCGAGGCCGAGTTCCGCAAGAACATCGAGCTGGCCGCCGAGACCGGCATGCCCAACGTCATCTGCTTCTCGGGCAACCGCAACGGCATCTCCGACGAGGAGGGCATCCGCAACTGCGTCGACGGGGTCAAGCGAGTCGTCGGCTTCGCCGAGAAGATGAAGGTCAACATCTGCATGGAGTATCTCAACAGCAAGATCGACCACAAGGATTACCAGTTCGACAACATGGCCTTCGGCGTGGCCGTCGCCAAGCAGGTCGGCTCGCCCCGATTCGGCATTCTCTACGACATCTATCACGCCCAGATCATGGAAGGCGACATCATCCGGACGATCAGAGAGAACCATCAATACATCCTGCACTATCACACCGGCGGCAACCCCGGGCGACATGAAATCGACGAAACCCAGGAGATCTACTACCCGGCCGTCATGCGGGCGATTGTGGAAACGGGTTATAAGGGATTTGTAGGTCAGGAGTTCGTGCCCGCCGGCGATCCGGTCAAGGCGCTGGAAAACGCTTTCCGAATCTGCGACGTATGATCTCAGCGCGTTTGCATGGCCACCGGACCCGTGGCGTAGCCGCTCGTGGAATACATCTGGCTTTTCGGAATGCACCGCCTGATAATGAGGCACCGTACTCGCCGTGTTTGGTGAGACAGTCTCATTGGGCAAGTTGGATCAGCTTCCGGAGGAACAAGGCATGAGCAATCCTTTGACCCGACGAGAGTTGCTGGGAACCGCCGCGGTGGGAGGGGCGTTGTTGGCGTCGCGGTTGTCCGCAGGTGCAGAGGCCGCATCCCAGAGGCCGCCATGGCCCCAACTGCCGCCTGCAAAAATCCACAAGGTTTTTGCCGGCCGCACCGGTGATGCCTATCTGACTCGACCCACGGAGGAACTGGCCAAGTTTGACAAGTACTTCGCAGAGATCGAGGCCCGTCTCGGCGATGTGAAGTTCATCGGCGGCGACATGGTACCGCCGGCAGAGGTGGACCAAGTGGCGGGCAAGCTGAAAGACGCCGACGCCCTGCTGATCGTTCATCTCAGCGGACACGGCGGCGACGCCCCGGTGCTCAGCAAGCTGATAGACGTGGGCCTGCCGACGGCGCTGTTCTCACAACCTTTCAGCGGGCACGGCTGGATGTACTTCCCGCAGTGGCACAAGCAGGGCAAGAGAGTGGTGCTCCTGCCGACCAGCGACTGGGGGGAGATCGAGAAGGTTGCCGGGCTGCTGCGCGCGGCGGCGTGGATGAAGCGGACGCGGATCCTGGCGGTCGGTTGGCCCCACGGGACGCCCGCCGCGTGCTCGGCCGAGGAGGTCAAGAAGCGGCTGGGCGCGGAACTGGTGACGATTCCCAACGAGCGGATCATGGAAGCGATGAAGGCCGTCGATGCCAAAGCAGCCGAAGCCGAAGCGCAGGAATACTGGATCGGACCTGCGCGCGAGATCGTCGAGCCCACCCGACCGGAGATTGTCGAATCGGCGCGGATGTACCTGGCGGTCAAGGACATCATGGTACAGGAGGAAGCCCAGGCGATCTGCAGCGTACACTGCATGGGTGATCCGAGGGGTTGCCTGACCTTCAGCAAGCTCAACGACCTGGGGCTGGTGGGGGCGTGCGAGGGTGACATCGACTCGACGCTCACGATGTTGCTGTTCGCCTACGCATTTCGTGTGCCGGGCTTCATCACCGACCCGGTGATCGACACGGCCAAGAACGCCATGATTCACTTCCACTGCACGTCCGCGACGAAGATGGATGGGCCGGGCGGCAAACGGCTGCCGTTCAGGATCCGAACCCAGACGGACAGCCGCGGCGGCGTGGCTTTGGAGGTCGAGAACCGAGTCGGCCAGCCGGTGACTTGTGCCAAGCTGGTCAATCTGGACGCGATGCTGGTCTGCACGGGGAAGATCATCGAGACGAGCAGGAGCCCGCTGGCCTGTCGTACTCAGTTCGCCCAAAGCGTGCCAGATGCCAGGAGGCTTTTCCTCAACTGGGGTGCTGATGTCATCAAAGGCGACGTGATGACCCTGCTGCATCGCGTGGTATTCTACGGCGACCACATGAAGGCGGTGCAGGATCTGGGCGACCTGATGGGATTCAGAGTGCTTGAGGAGGGCGGGGTCGCCTGACAAAACGGGTGGAGCCTTGGTCAGCGGCTGCAAGGCGGTCCGCAGCGGGCCAAGGACCGCGATACACTTGGACCTGAGAATCAGTTACGAGGAGGACTCCATGAGACGCCTGGTCATCATTCTGCTGGTCGTCGCATCCGTTGTTGCTGTGGTGCAGGCCGCGGACGTCCGCCGACTGCCGGTCAAGGAATACCGCGACAAGATGAAGGCCGGCTGGCTCGGCCAGATGGCCGGCGTCGCATGGGGGGCGCCGACCGAGTTCAAATGGAAAGGTGTTATCATCCCCGCCGACAAGATGCCCAAGTGGGTGCCGGAAACGATCAACGGCAGCTTCCAGCAGGATGACCTCTACGTCGATATGACCTTTCTGCGCACGCTGGAGGTTCATGGGCTCGACGTGTCGATCCGGCAGGCGGGCATCGATTTTGCCAACAGCGGTTATAAACTCTGGCATGCGAACAAGGCCGGACGCGACGCTCTGCGCCAAGGCATTGCCCCGCCCGACTCCGGTCATCCGCAGTTCAACAAGCACGCCGACGACATCGACTATCAGATCGAGGCCGATTTTGCGGGCCTGGTCTCGCCCGGCCTGCCCAATACCGTCATCGCGCTGGGCGAGAAGTTCGGACGGCTCATGAATTACGGCGACGGGCTGTATGGCGGGCAGTTCGTCGGCGGAATGTACGCTGAGGCGTTCTTCGAGAAGGATCCGATCAAGCTTGTCGAGGCCGGTCTGCGCTGCATTCCGCAGGGCAGCCAATACGCCGAATGCGTCCGCGACGTGCTCGCCTGGTACAGAGAAAAGCCGGATGACTGGGAAGCGACCTGGCACCGGATCAACGAGAAGTACCACAAGAACCCGGCCTACCGCAGGGCTTCCTGCGACAAGGGAGACTTCAACATCGACGCCAAGATCAACGGGGCCTACATCGTCGTGGGGCTGCTCTACGGCAAAGGCGACCTGGATCAGTCGATTATCATCTCCACGCGGTGCGGGCAGGACTCAGACTGCAACCCGTCGAGCGCCGCCGGGGTGCTTTTCACGACCCTTGGGTTTTCGAGAATCCCTGGCCGCTTCAAAGAGAAACTCGACGAGGAGCAGTACTGGAGCCACACGAGCTACAACTTCCCGAAGTTGATCGACGCCTGCGAGAAGGTCGCCCGGCAGGCCGTGCTGAAGGCCGGCGGCAAGATCGAGAAGAACGCCGGCGGCGAGGAGGTATTCGTCCTGCCGATCGCCGAGCCCGTGCCCAGCAAGCTGGAGCAGTGCTGGGAACCCGGGCCCATAGCGGGCGGCAGGTTCACGCCGGAGGAGATGGCTCAGATCAAGCCGCCGGCGGAGAAGCCTCGCGAGAGCGCGCGGGTGGACCTCAGCGAGGCGCTCGCGAAGTTCGCCCCCGGCTGGATGGCCAGGGACTGCGGCGCGGACATGTCGCCGGGAATTCGCGACGAGCTAGGGAAGAAGAACGTTCTGGTGACTCATCCGCTGAGCGAAAGCATGCCTTGCGTTCTGGGGCGGAGGGTGGACATTCCGCCCGGCAAGAAGACCACGCTGCACCTGGTGGTGGGGCACCATCCCCAGGGGGATTGGGTTCTGAGAGTCTCGGCCGACCGCCAACTGGTTCACAAAGTGATCGGCAAGGAGACCGCGCCCGACGGCTGGACAAGTATCGACGTGGACCTGTCCGAGTACGCCGGCCAGATCATCACACTGCAACTGACCAACGAGGCGAACGGATGGTCCTACGAGGCGGCTTACTGGGCGAAGATCGAGATCGAGTAGGAAATCCCTCGTGCGGCGACTCTCGCCTTCGATGGCCATGAACGGCCTGTGAAGGGTCGCCGACATGAGATTCAGCCTGAGCGCCCTCTTGTGGTCCGTGTATTACGTTCTTCAGCTCCTCCACATCGACATGGATCACGTCAACCTTCTCCCGGGCCAGAGCCAAGATGAAATCGGTCCGATCCAGACCGGCAATGCGGGCTCCTTCTTCCTGAGAGACATCTCCGCGGGCGTACCAGAAGATCGCTGCTGCCAGACGCATCTCGCGGGCGAACTCCTCGGGTGAGCTTCGCATGGCGGCAAAAACGTCTTCAGGCATTTCCAGTGTCAGTGTGGCCATAGCAACCCCCCCCACCCCTCTCTAGCAGATCGACACATCGAAATCCAGCCTGGAAGATCGTCGTCAAACCCGTGCGGACGGGAAACCTGATAGCGGGATTCATGTGCAATGCGGCGGCTGTGAGGCCGCGATCACTCGTGGTAAGGCCGCTTTGGCTGACACCAACTCGTACCCACTCCCCTCTCCTCCGGCCGGTAGGAGTTTTGACTAACATGCTTGCGGTTTGTTGGCGGGGACGTATAATCGTCCATATGTCCTCACAACATTCAACTCAGAACGGCAGCGATCAGAAGCTGGGGCAATCACGCAAGTTCTCTTCCGGATCCGCTCAAGCCGCGCTTAGCCGGCGACAGGTGTTGAAGCGCACGGTTCTTGCCGGCGGCGCGGGTGTGCTGGCGGCGCCGTATATCGTGCCGGCGTCGGTGCTGGGCCGGAATGGTGCGATTCCACCGAGCGAGAAGATCGTGCTCGGCGGCCTGGGCATCGGCGGACGGGGAACGCACATCGTCAAGTGGATGCTGCCGGAGAAGGATGTACAGTTCGTGGCCGTGTGCGACGCTCAGAAGTCGCGGCGCGAAGCGGTCAAGAAGCTCGTGGACGCTCACTACGGAAACAACGATTGTGCCGTCTACGCGGACATGCGGGAATTCCTAGCCACGCGCACCGACATTGACGCTTTGATCATCGCCACGGGTGATCGATGGCACGCGCCGGCCACGGTGATGGCCATGCGTGCCGGCAAGGACGTTTACAGCGAGAAACCCTCGTGCATGACTATTGCGGAAGGACAGGCGGTGGTGGACGCCGCGAAGAAGCACGGGCGCATCTATCAAACCGGCACGCAGCGGCTCAGCGAAGCCAACTTCGTGTTCTGCATCGAGATGGCCCGCAGCGGCCGACTGGGAGAGGTTCATACCGCCCGGGCGCACATCGCCCCTTGGGACGCGGCTGAATTGACGCACGACTGGCTGCCGCCGGAGCCGCTGCCGCCCAAGGAGGAAATCGACTGGGATTTATGGCTTGGCCCGTGCCCATGGCGGCCGTTCAACTCGACGTACACACGCGGCGGCTGGCGAGGTCATTATGACTTCCACACCAGTTGCATCGGCGAGTGGGGCGCCCATACGTTTGCCCAAGCCCAGGCCGGTCTTAACCTGCTCGACACCTCGCCGGTGGAATATCAATATGTGAAGAACTCCACCGGCGACGGCATGGTCACCAGGTTTGCCAACGGCGTGAAGATGATTCTGCACCGCGAGGGCTGGTGGAAAGGGTCGTGCGGCATGCGGTTCGAGGGCTCCGAGGGCTGGGTCTCTGCAGCGGACAGAGATAAGCAGCCAGAAGTGTCCAACCCGGCCATGCTCGCGGACTTCGACAAGATCGTGAAGGAGTACATGGAGCGGACCGGCCGCCCCATGAACCACGCACGGAACTTCCTTGATTGCGTCCGATCGCGAAAACCGACGGTGGCCAACGCCGAGGTCATGTATCACTCGATGGCCACGGTGCATGCCGCGAATATCTGCATGTGGCTCAAGCGGGACATGAAATACGACCCGGCCCGGAAAGAGTTCGCCGATGCGGACGCGAACGGCTTTCGTTCCCGGCCCATGCGAGCGCCCTGGGTGATTTGAGCATCGCGTCGAATCACGATAAAGCTTGCTGCCCGCGCATCGAATGCTCAACAACTGATTCATTCGCCGGACAGGCGATGGGTGGGAGAATCAACCCGGACCGCGATGGCACGTTCTGGGTCTGCAACGCATCGGCAGTCGCATGCGCAAGCCGTTGCCAGACAGGCAATCAGTGCAACCTGCGCAGAGGTAGACCCGCGCGGGTCCCATCCTCTTTCTCGTGTGAAGTCATATTGGCGTCAGAAGTTCATGGTCATGAGGAATTCCGCGTTGGTCCGGACCTTCAGCAGGCGGCTGCGGAGCAGTTCCATGGCCTCGACCACGTTCATGTCGCTCAAGACGCGGCGAAGCTTGTAGACCAATTCGAGCTCGTTCGGATCGAGCAGCAGTTCTTCCTTGCGGGTGCCGCTGGCATTGATGTCGATGGCCGGCCAGGTGCGGCGATCAACGAGGCGGCGGTCCAGATGCAACTCGCTGTTGCCGGTGCCCTTGAACTCCTCGAAGATCACTTCATCCATCTTGCTGCCGGTATCGACCAGGGCGGTACCGATGATGGTCAGCGAACCGCCTTCCTCGATGTTACGGGCAGCGCCGAAAAACCGCTTGGGCTTCTGCAGGGCGTTGGCGTCGACACCGCCGGTCAGGATCTTGCCGGAGTGCGGGACTTCGGTGTTGTAAGCCCGGGCCAGGCGGGTGATCGAGTCGAGCAGGATCACGACGTCATGACCGTATTCGACCATGCGCTTGGCCTTCTCGATGACCATCTCGGCCACCTGCACGTGCCGGCTGGCAGGCTCATCGAAGGTCGAGGAGATCACCTCGGCCTTGGTCGCCCGCTGCATTTCGGTCACTTCCTCGGGGCGCTCGTCGATCAGCAGGATGATCACATAGCACTCGGGGTGGTTGGCGGCGATGGCGTTGGCCATCTTTTGCATAAGGACGGTTTTGCCGGTGCGCGGCGGGGCCACGATCAGCATACGCTGGCCCTTGCCGATCGGCGTCACCAGATCGACGACGCGCATGTTGATTTCGTCCGGCGTGGTCTCGAAGCGCAGACGACCATCCACGCCGAGCCTGGCGGTCTTCGGATCCTTGGGGCCGGGGTGCAGGGGGGTCAGGTCCTCGAAATTGGTTTTCTCGGTGACGCGATCGGGATCCTCAAGGTTGATCGCCTCGACACGAAGCAGGGCGAAATACCGCTCCGACTCCTTGGGCGGGCGGATCTGGCCGGCCACGATGTGCCCGGTACGCAGGCCGAAGCGTCTGATCTGCGACGGGCTGACATAAATGTCGTCCGGGCAGGGAAGGTAGTTGTACTCGGGGTTGCGGAGGAAACCGAAGCCGTCGGGCAGGATTTCAAGCACGCCCTCGCCGTACATCAGGCCGTTCTGGCGGATCCGCTCCTTGAGGATGCGGAAGATCAATTCCGACTTGGTCAGACCTGTATACTCCGAGAGGCCTTCCTGCCTGGCGATTTCATGCAGGGCGTCCACGCTGAGCTTCTGGAGGTCTCTGATGTGCAGTTCGCCCCGCTTGACCTCCTCGTACTTGGCGTGTGTCTCGGCGTCGATAGTGCTGGTGGTGGGAATCGGCTCCTCGGCTGCGACGGTATCCTGAGACGAGTCCTCGGAGGAGGTGTCGTCGATGTCGGCCCCAAACAAGACCTCCTCGTCTTTTTCCGGGGCCGCCGCTACCGGCGGGTCGTCCTTTACGGTTCTACGGCGTCCGCCGTTGCGGTTGGCCGAACTTCTCGGCTTGTCGCTGGCTCTCGCCATACTGGCATTCCTCCTGCTACTTACTGGCTAGGGTACTCACCCCTGCAAAAGTCATTTCAAGTTCAAGCTGTCGTACCGGCATCACACCCGGAAACCGCTATGGTTTGGAGTGCGGGGTCTGCTAACCGGCGAGTATCCGGGAAAAAACCTCTTCCACCTGCCTGCGGAGGTCGGCTACGTCCGAGTTGTTGACCACCCTGTAATCGGCACGATCTCTTTTCGTGTCCAGTGGCAACTGCGATTCTTCGAATCGCTCCAGATCCTGTGGGCCCCAGCCCCGCTTCCGGACCCGATCCAGGCGGACGGCCCGATCCGCATCCACGAAAACGAGGCAATCACATTCCCGGTCAAGGCCTACCTCGTGCAACAGAGGAGCATCCAGGACGATTGCCCGCACGGACGGATCGATCCGGTATTGCTCCGCCAACTCTCGCCGCCGCCGGTCGATTCGCGGATGAACCAGGTCCTCCAGTCGTTTCCTTTGACCCGCGTCGGCACTCACGATTCGGCGGATTGCCGAGCGGTCGGCACGCCCGTCGGGCGTCACCACGTCGTCGCCCCACCACAGGCGGATTTGCCGGAGGACCTCAGGCGAATCGAGCTCCTCATGAGAGAGCCGGTCGGCGTCGATCACCCCGGCTCCCAGATCCCGAAGAAACCCCGCCACAGTGCTCTTGCCCGACCCTATGCCGCCGGTAAGACCGATGATCGGCTTGCCGGGCTTCACAATCCGTCGTTCCCTTCGATCTATGATGCCAACACTGCTGGGAGAGACATCTTCAGGCGGTCGGCCTCGTGCCCACATATAACACGGCACGTGATCCGACACCGTCCTTGAGCTTCTCACCACCCCATTGACCCCGTTGTTCCTCCATCGTCAGCATCCCGTTTGACGGTCTTGACGGAAAACCCGCAACGGGCGCGGCCTCTCGCAACAAGCATCCTCGTCAGGAGTAGTACTCACCTACGGTCCAAAAGGGAAACCGACGAGTGATGGAGATGATACCTGCTGCTCCCGAGTCTTGCGTCACCCGGGAGTGCCGCCAAAACTCAAACAAGGTACTCACAGTATAACGGCAAGTTCGGCTGTTGTCATCTCTTATATAAATGATTCTGCCGCGTTTTGCAAGCGGTGGGGTAATCCTGCCCCCTGTTGCGCCGCTGCAGTATGCGCCACAATCTCGTAACTTGTTGTCAGTAAGTATGTTACATTAGCCTCTTCCGTCGCGGCTGGTGCGCGTTTTGCGCGCATGTTTCTGGATCGCAGAGCACTTGGGTTGCGGCCCGCAAAAAGACGGTCCGCCTTAGAACGGATGATAGCACACCAACTCGACCAAGTTGCCTGCGGGGTCGAAAACATACACCCGTCGATCATAATAGCCCCAACCCCGAATCTCCTGCCAGAAGATCCGCTCCTCGCTGAGGCGCTCGACGTAATCGCGCAGGGAAGCAACTTGGATGAGAACTCGCCGGCGGTCCTCTTCTCTCAAAGGACTGCGCAGCCACACCACGATGCGCGGTCCTCGTCGGCGATCCCCGCGGAAGACCTGGCGACGTTCGTCTGACTCATCGAGCAGATGATCCAGGCCCACCAGTTGTGTGTAGAAGGCGACCAGCTCCTCGGCCTGGTCCGGCGGCGAGGCCATGTTCACATCAGTCAGAGCCAGTATTCTCGGGATCCGCATACGTACGCGCCTGCACCGCGAAGCCTCCCGCGGTCTGACCGGCAGTGGCGACCGGCGAGACCTCCGCCTGTCCTTGATCCCGGGAACGCATGACGACCAGGAAGAAACTCGGGATCAGAATCGGTCTTACAAAGAACGTGTCGATCAGCACTCCGAGGGCCAGGCTGAACCCGGCCTGCTGCAACAGCGTCAGCTTGCCGGC
Organism: Phycisphaerae bacterium; assembly: GCA_035384605.1. Lineage (NCBI taxonomy): Bacteria > Pseudomonadati > Planctomycetota > Phycisphaerae > Phycisphaerae bacterium. The sequence continues at coordinate 109,893 of DAOOIV010000006.1, read as the reverse complement.
CCACAAAGATCCGAGCGTGGCGGCCATGATGAGCCCGCAATTGCTGATCACCGCGCCCGTGCTCACGATCGCCCGCCGAGCCGCTTCAGCCCGCCCCGCCTGCGGAAGTTCCTGGAACAGCCGAGCCGCCAGAAAGATATTATAATCCTGCCCCACCGCCACCACGATGACAAACACGATCAGCCGAACTTTCCAGTCCAGACCGTATGTTCCCATTACGCGAGTGAAGAACAGGTCGCTGAAGGTGACGGTTGCCCCAAAGGTCAGCCACGTCGCCAACAGCATGAACACGGTCAACCGCAGGTGGCGAATGAGACCCAGGACGATAAGCCCGATCACCAGCGTGGCCAGAATCATAACCCGCCGCTGGTCGGCTTGGACCACGTCGCGAACCGAGAGCACATAGGCCGTCAATCCCGAGCCAAGAATCCGGGCCTGACCGTACCTGTCTGCATATTCAGCGGCTTCCTCCCGGCTTATCGACGCGGCCTGTTCCACGATGTTCATCGCCTCGGGCGAGAAAGGCAGGTGATCGATGAGGATTTCCAGCCGCAGCACCTCCGAGGACTTCGAGATGTAGAACTCCGCGGCAAGCTGTGACAGAAGGCCCGCCAGCTGTGGGGGCATTCCGGCCTTCTGTTTGCGACCCAGAGGTGCACCGAGCGAGTAGACATCATCGACGCCGCTGATTGGGACGATCCGGTCGGAGATGGACTGGCTGAGCTGCCGCGCGTCCGGCAATGCCAGCGGATGTTCGAACTCGATCATCAAAGGGCCGGCATAGAGCTGTGATTTCTTGAAATGCCGGGTCATCAACTCGAATCCGCGGGCGGACGGCGAATCAGGCGGCAATTCGCTCAATGAATCGAATCGGGCAGGCAGCCGCAATGAATACAACGCCGGCAACCCCAGGAGCAGTGTGCCGGCCAGCAAACAGAGCACGGGTTTGTCGGCCACGATCCTAGCCAGTCTGGGCCACAGGTGCCGCTGGCCGATGCTGGAGCCTCCGGCCGCACCGACCGGCCAGAAGAAGGCACCCCGCAACGCTCTGCACAAGGGCGGGGCCAACGTCAGGGCGGCAAGCAGGCCGATGGTCAGCACGATGGCAAGAACCTTGCCGGCGCTGCGAGTTGGTCCCAGATCAGTGAGAATCAGGGTTGACAGGCCGCAGATGGTGGTGGCTGCTCCCGCCAGAATGGCCGGCCCGGCAAAGCGCGTGGCCAGGACGGCGGCGGGTCCGTACTCGATCTTCGTCTGGAGCGACTCGCGATACCGCGAGATCCAGAACAGGGCATAGTCCACGCCGGCACCAAAGATAAGTACCACCGCGAAGATCCGTTCCATGTCGGAGACTTCCCAGCCCCCTTTGGCCAGGGCGGCCAGCACCACGAAGGCCAGGAACACGCTCGCCCCAATGGACACAAGCGGCACAACCACGCCCACCGGCGAGCGATACACGAGAGTCAGAATCGCCAGAACGGCGACGATCGTGACCAAGGTGGTGCGGTCCAGGGCCTCCTCGGCTTTCAGAGCGTAGTCACGGCCGCCAACCGCGCTGTCAGTCATCTCGACAGTCAGGCCCACGGGACGCGGCATCCGGCCAAGGGCTTCGTCGATCGCATTCACCGCCCGGGCAGTGATGGGGCTGATGAAGTTCGTGGGCAGGTTGACCAAGGCCATGGCGGCCTGACCGTCGGGGCTGACCAACCGCGGCTTGAGGTAGGGCACATCTGGAGACAGAACGCGCTCGCAAGAGTCAACGCCGGTGACCGACGCCGCGGCTTGGGCCGCTTGCCGGGCGGCTGTGCCCAGCCACGTGAGGTCGGCCGGTTCCAGGCCGGTATCGCGGTAACCTACGATCACCACCCGACTGCGGGCCGCCAGAGCGGGGAATTCCCTGTGGATCAGTTCCAGGGCCCGGTTGTAAGCACAATCGGCGGGCAGAAGCGAGTCGGTCTTCGGTGGCGGCGGCGGGTCGGTGCGAAATGCCCACAGGGCACTGCCCGCGACGACCAGCGCCCAGATGGTAATCAGGGCACCCGGTCGCCGACCAATCAATTGTCCTAATCTGGCAAACATCGAGTGTGGTTTGTAGCCGCCAACGGGCTCAACTACAAGCGCGGGGCAGAACGTCCGCAGACACAGGCACCACGTTGAAACGCGAAACGGAACACAGGTATCATCTGCAGATATGCCGGAGCCGCGATCGTCTTCCGAGCTCATGGCACACTCTTACGGAGATCTGAGGAAGCCGGAGATGCCGGAAGAAGCACTGAGCAAACATGAGAAGGGAGCCGTCGACTTCATTTCGCGAAGGGCTGCGTCGCCCTCACCGGGATTGGGATTCCCGGTATCATCGGCACGGGCACCATCCTGAGCTTGAAAAACACACACGTTCGCGACACGTTCACACTATGGGTGTTTTGGCTGACCGTCGGTGTGCTGCTGGTCTCTGCGCTGAGCGGCATTCTCTGTGGCGTTTCTCTGCGGTTTCAAAGGCCGCGAAGGGTCACTCGCGGGTTGGCCATCATAAGTGTCATCGCCTTCATACTGGGGCTGGCCGGCTGCACCATCCTCTGCACGCTCACGAACTGGAGATAGACAACCCGGACAAACAAGGACTTCCCGTCGGAATGCCGTGCCCTCCTGAGCACTGTCGCGAAGCCTCCGTGCCGGACTCGCGCGATGCGACCGGACAGACCTCTTGCGGCGCTTGAGACGGGAGATGGGGCATGGTAGATTGCCGCCGGCAGGTGCAGGTTCTCCGCGTTTGGCCGGCCTTCAGGAAGGAATTGTCTCGTGCAGAACGGTCGCGAGGCCATCATCGAGTACTTCAATCGGGTTGCTCCGGAATACGGCGTGAAGCACGGTGCCGACATGCCCGGAGGGCAGTACAGCTTCGGCCAGCTTTATCGACGGATTCTGTCGCCGTACTTCAAGCCCGGGATGGAGGTGCTTGAACTGGGCTGCGGCAACGGGGCGTCCACCGAGATGCTGGCCAGTTATGGGGTGAAGCTTGTCGCCACCGATATCTGCGAAAAAATGCTTAAGGTCGCCGCCGCACGAGGCATTGCCAACACCACCTTCCGTTGCCTCGACATCATGGAGATTGCCGGGGCGCAGGACCTCGGCGGTTTTGATGTTATCGTTTCATTCAATGCCTTCAGCTATCTTCCCGACAAGGCGAGGGTCCTGCATGACCTGAGTCGCTTATTGAGACCGCAAGGACGCCTGATCATTCTGGATATGAATGCTCTCAGCCCGGTGTACTGGTTTTGCGTTCTGATGGGGCGGAACGAGATGCGGCAGTGGTGGGGAGCCATCAAGGAGATGACCCCCGGCAATCTCAGATTTCTGTTTCAGCGGTGTGGGTACGCCGTGGAACTCATTCGCACGCTCAACTTTGTTCCGCATGCCACGCAGGGACGGGTATTCAGGGCGCTGAGAGCGATGAACCCTCTCTTGAACGCGACCCCACTGATACGCAAGCTGGCGATGAGAGTTCTCGTGGTGGCCACCAGGTCCGAGGCGCACAATGGCAGCAAGCAGGGTAAAGTGGACGAGGGTATGGCTCGATGAGAACCCTTCTGACGAGTTCTATCTGCCGGTGTCATTGCCGGAGATCGTTGCCCGTCCCCCCGGCCAACCCCTGTTGTGGGCCGACGACGGTCGGGGTCGTCGGCTGATCGGCAGCCGGGCCACAGCCCAGGGTCCGGTTCATTGGGCGTTTGAGATGGGCGAGTGGCTCAGGGGCTGCCTTAACATGCGCGGGCGGGAGCCGCGCCGGCCCATCTACACACGGGTTCCGGGTTTTGATGTTTACAGGGTTCCTGCCCGTTTGCGTGCCGTCATCTTTCGGAGCGTTTTCAGCCGGACAGGCAAGAAGCCTCCCACTGATGCCCCGGATCGCAGTTCGGGTGTGCAACGTCTGGCTGCTGCCATGGGCTCGCTCCAGGACGGCGGGGCGCTCAGCGACCTCCGGTCGCCGGTCTGGCCGGATCGGAAGCGCGCGGCTCTGATCTTCACCGCGGATGTGGACAGCGAATACATCTTCGCAAGCCGCGACAACCGGATCCGAAGGATGCTGGAGGAACACGGGTTCCGCGCCGCTTGGTTCTTCCTGACCGGCAGGTACAAACTGGACCACGGCCACCTCGATGACCTGAGGGCCGCCGGTCACGAAATCGGATGGCATGGCCACAATCATGATCATCGTATGGCCTTCGTTGGCCGGCGGGCACGCCTGCGCCGCATCGACCACGCCAGAGCCTTCTTCGAGCGCTACCAGGTCTGCGGGATGCGCGCCGACAATTTCCTCTGGTCGCGAGCCCTCTTCGACGACTTGAGGGGCGTGCTCAAATACGACACCAGCATGGTGGACGCCTTCCCATTCACCGAACGGGGGCGCGGGTGTGCAACCGGTCTGCCATTCCGCATGGATAGCGGCTTGTGGCAGTTGCCCACGACCGTCACCCCTGATTGTTTCCTGTCTGATAGTTGGCCGATCGAGAACTGGCTGGAACTCCAGGAGCGGCAGGTCAGACGTCAGTTCAGTCTTCACGGCGTGATTCACCTGCTGGTTCACCCAGAACCGGCGGTGAGCCTCGACCCCCGCAGGCTTGAGCTCTTCGGCCGGGTACTGGGTCTGCTGGACAGTCTGCGCGACGAGGTGTGGCATGGACTGCCCATGGACCTGTTCGCGCTGACGTCTCGCGACGGGCAGAAAAGGAGCATATAGCTCTTACTGAGATACGGCTTAAGAAAGCCCTGTCGAGAACAGGCCGCGTCAGCATGAATCCTGCCGGAATGGGGCGATTGTGATGCCGGCGTGCAGGAACGGCATGGTTGCTGCGGATCATCGAGTCGGAGATTGTGCGCCAACTGGGGATGGGGCAGGTGGGCGCCAATCGCGTCGGGTTCGGGACCGGCGCAACATGGAACAACCCGGCGAGCAACGTGGCCGGATTCGATCACGCGGAACGGAGCGCATGGCAGCGAGAAGCCATCGCGGCACATGGAGAATGTGAGTCCCGGAGATTCGGAGGGCGAGGCGGTAGTCTCGGCCCAGCAGTGGTAACGTGGAGTCTGATCATGCGACTATCCTTGGTCGTGATCGTGCCATCCTTATGTGCCTGGGCATCGGCGGAACCGACGTCGAGTCGGTCTTTCGGGACAGCCAAGCAGGGCAGTAGCCTGTACCCTCCCGACGTCGTGCAGCGGCTTCGCGACAACGTGGCCGAGGATCCGTGGGCGGCCGGCGTGCGTGACAGCCTGATTCAGGCCGCCCAACCCTGGATGGACAGGTCGGATGATGAGCTCTGGGCTCTGATGTTCGGCCCGGGAATCACGCGCTCCTGGATGGTCTGGTCCAACGGCCATTGCCCGGCCTGCGGCCAGAGCGTCCCGATGTACAACTGGAAGTGCGACGCCCTGAACCGGCCGTGGAAAATCCAGTGCCCACATTGCCAGGAGTTCTTTCCGAAAAACGACTTCCTCAGGTTCTTCAAGTCAGGCTTGGACAAGAAAGGCGTCTTCGATCCGGCTCGTGCCGACCGCTCGCTACTGTTCAACACCGAGCATCCGGACCCCGCCGACCCCAAGCACAAGTTCGGCGTGGACGACGGCGAAGGATACGTCGAGGGCGATAAACGCTGGCGGTTCGCCGGAGCGTATGAGATCTACGGCCAATGGAAGCAGGCGGTTCTGGGCGGCATCCGCACGCTAAGCGGGGCACACCTTCTGACCGGCGATCCGGTGTACGCTCACAAGGCCGCGGTGATGCTCGACCGCGTAGCCGATCTGTATCCGCTGTTCGACTTCAAGGAGCAGGCGGTGGTCTACGAACGCCGGCTGGGTTCCAGCGGCTACGTCTCCGTCTGGCACGACGCCTGCGAAGAGACTCGCGAGCTGGTCATGGCGTATGACATGATCTTTGAGGCCTCAAGAGATGATACCGATCTGGTCAGGTTCCTGTCCGGCAAGGCCCGCGAGATCGGGCTGGAGAATCCCAAGAGCAGCTTTGCCAACATCCAGCGGAACATCGAGGACCGCATTCTGCGAGATCCTCTCGCCCAGCGTCCGAAAATAACTTCCAACTATCCGCGCACCGAGATCACCGTTGCCATCATTTATGCAGTGCTGGGCGGAGGCGACAGCAAGGCCGCATTCGACCGGACCGTGGACGCGATGCTCGAAAAGGCCACGGCCGTCGACGGCGTTACAGGCGAGAAGGGCTTGTCCGGCTACGCGGTCTTCACTATTCAGGGGCTGGCCATGTTCCTCGCGGAGTTCAGCAAGGCCGACCCCGGTCTTCTGCCGCGGCTACTCGAACGGCATCCCCGCCTGAAGGAAACCTACCGCTTCCACATCGATACGCACTGTCTCGGGCGGTATTACCCGACATGCGGCGACGCGGGCAGTTTCGCGTCGGCCGGCGGGGGTTACGCAGGCATGCCGCTCACAACGTCGTTTGCGCGTCCGACCTCTTTCCCTTCGTGGACGTGTGTGGCCCCGTCGTGTCACAGCCTGTTGTGGGATTTCTACTGTTGCACGGGCGACGTCGCCTACGTTCAAACGCTTTACCGGGCGAACGGAGATCGCCTCGACGGTCTGCCTTTTGACCTGTACGCCAAGGATCCGGCTGCACTCCGAAAGGCGATCGGCGAGGTCATCGAGAAGGAAGGAGCGGAGGTTCGCCTGCGAAGCGTGAACAAGCAGCAGTGGCATCTGGCGATTCTTCGCTCGGGACAAGGCCGCGACGCCCGAGCGGCGTGGCTGGACTACGATTCCGGCGGAGGTCACGGCCATGCGGACGGCATGAACCTGGGCCTCTACGCCAAGGGACTCGACTTGATGCCTGATTTGGGCTATCCGCCGGTTCAGTTCGGCGGATGGGACTCGCCGCGCGCCCGATGGTACACGATGACGGCCGCCCACAACACGGTGACCGTTGACGGCGCGAATACTTCGCCCGGGGCCGGACAGACGACGCTCTGGGCCGACGGGAGTATGTTACACGCGATTCGGGTGGCCGGTCCGGCGCTGAACGCCGGCCGACGATTCGAGCGAACCGTGGCCCTGATCGACGTGAGCGCCGCAGACTGCTACGTCGTCGATATCTTCCGAGCGGCCGGCGGCAAGGAGCACACTCGCTTCATGCACAGTCATTTCGCCGAGGTGAGCAGTAGAAGCCTGAATCTACAGCCGGAGCCCGATTTCGGCCACGGCACGCAAATGCGCAACTACCGGATGGACAAGCAGCCCCGGCCAGAGCGTCATGTTGATTGGATCATTCAGGACCATTACAAGTACCTGCCCGAGGGTCAGCAGGTTCGCGTCCGCTGCACCGATTTGACCAACGATGCACAGGTGGGCCTCATCGAAGGCTGGATTGTCGCCGGGCTGTACGACGAATCGCAGGAGCAATGGATCCCCCGGATGGCCGTTCGCAGGCAGGCCCCCGGAAACGGAGGCCTCGAATCGACATTTGTGGCAGTCATCGAACCCTACGAGACCCGGGCGATCGCGTCCGCCGTCAGGCGGCTGCCGTTGTTGTCTGAACAAGATGAGCCGCTCTCAGACTCGCATGTCGCCCTTGTGATTCAGCTTGCCGACGGACGGCGCGACGTTGTGATTGCTCGGGATCCAGAGGACAAGACCGCCGCAGGCATGATTCGGTCGGCTGATTTCGATGTTCGCACGGATGCTGAACTCGTACTCGTTCGCCTCACAGCCGAGGGTAGTGTCGAGTATGCCATCGCATGCCACGGGACCCGACTGACCTCGAAGGATTGGACGTTCGCCATCCCAGCCGGCGCGGATTTTGCTGAGTGGCCAAGCACCACAGGTATGGACGCGAGGGTCAGGCAATGAAATCGGTTTCCGGTTCCCGCTGCAGAACAGTGATTAACGCGGTCGCTCTTGTGATGGTTGCCTGCTCGATCGTGCGCGTGTGCCGCGCTTGGGAAGGCCACGATTGGAACGAGTGGAAGGCAACCACGACCTGGACGAAGCCTGAACTCAAGACCAGCCAGACGGGTCGAAAGGAGCTGGTCGAGCTGCTGGCGGTCGAGGGCACGCCATTGAGACGAGTCGACGAGATTCGCGGCTGGGAGCAGCGGCGGACGGAGATTGCTGCTGCGATCCAGGCCGTTTTGGGACGACCATCGGGCCTGACGCCACCGCGGCCGGAGGCAAAGGTGCTGGGTGAGGAAACGCTGCCGGATCACATCCGCCGGCATGTACGCATTCGTACCGAGGCCGATGACTGGATTCCTGCATACCTGTTGCTACCCAAAGACGTGCCCCAGGGACGTTTACCGACGATGATCTGCCTGCACCAAACGGTTGCCCAGGGAAAGGACGAGCCGTGTGGCATCAAGGGCAGTGGCGATCTGTCGCTGGCTCTCCAGCTTGTTCGCCGAGGCTACGTCTGCATCGCCCCGGACGTCATCGGCTTTGGCGAGCGGATTCCGGCCGGCAGCGCCCCTTATCACAACAGCATTGCCTTTTATCGCAAGCATCCGGGCTGGTCGTTCATGGGCAAGATGATCTGGGACGTCTCGCGGATCGTGGACTGGCTGGAGACGCAGCCGTACGTCGATCCCCTGCAGATCGGCTGCATTGGCCACTCGCACGGAGCGTACGGCTCGATCTTTGCGGGAGCGTTCGAGATGCGCATTTCGGCGGTCATCGCCAGTTGCGGTTTCACCACGCTTCGTAGCGACCCTGATCCCGATCGATGGTCGCACAAGACCGCCCTCATCCCGCAGCTCGGGATATACCTTCCTGATGTGGCCTCAATTCCCTTCGACTGGCAGCAGATCTGCGCGCTTGTAGCTCCACGGCCGCTGTACGTGTGGTACACCACCCGGGACTCGATTTTTCCGAACACCGACAACCTGGAGGCGCTGTTCAAGGATGTTCGCTCGGTGTACGGACTGTACGGGGCGGCAAATGATCTGACCTGGAGCTTTGAGGAAAGCGGGCACGAGTTTCCCACCGCAGCCCGCGAAGCGGCATACCGGTGGCTCGACCAACGATTCTTCGCCGTGGGAGACTTGCATGCACAGCCGGCCGATCTCAAGGAATGGCAGAACCGTCGGGAGATGCTCAAGCGCGTAATTCGGCGAACCATCGGGGCGCCTTCAACACGGCCGGTGTCACCCGAGGTGGAAACGATCTCCCAGGAAACCCTGCCGAAGTACGAGCGGCGGCTCATCGAATACTCGGTTGATCAGGGTGAGCGGATACGGGCGTTTCTGTGCGTCCCCTCCGAACGATCCGAACCGACGCCGGCCGTACTGGTGTTCCATCAGACCGCCGCCGAGGGCAAACGCGAAGCCGCAGGGCTGGCGGGCGACAAGTCTCTTGCCTTCGGTATGGAGCTGGCGGAGCGAGGCTACGTCACACTTTCGCCGGACTCGATCACCGCGGGCGAGCGGATCGACGGCTACGGTGCGTTCGATACCCGCGGCCATTACCTGCGGCATCCCGACATGTCGGCGATGGGCAAGATGCTTCATGACGCACAACGGGCTCTGGACGTGCTTGTGGCCGTCGAGGGGGTGGATCGAAACCGCATCGGGGCGATCGGGCATTCGCTGGGGGCGGAGGAGACGCTCATGCTGGCGGCCTTCGACGATCGCGTGGCGGCTGCGGTTGCCAGTTGCGGTTATGCGACTTTCAGAGCAGAAACCGCGGAGAGCCGTCTCCGCTGGGCCAGGGACCACTGGTTCAGCTACATGCCCGGATTGCGACCGGTCTTTCAGGCGGGTCGGTTGCCGCACTGGGATTGGGACGACGTCTTGCGTCTGGCAGCTCCGCGGGCGGTTTTCCAGTACAACACCCGGGACGATGAGATCTTCATCGAGTCCGAGAGCGCGTTCGATGCAGGCGAGACGGCCCGCGCGATATGGCGCCTTTACGGAAAAGAGGATTTGCCGGCCAACGTTCTAAGACCGGGCAGACACGCGATTGCCGAACAGGACAAGCCGGAGATGTATGAATGGCTTGACCGGCAGTTGAAAGAAAGTCGATAACCGTCTCACACGCGGAGATGCAGCCCCGTGACAGACCCGCCCGCCGACTCACGGGTCGGCCGCTGCAGTCGCACCCGATCGTGAAACGCCCTGGGTTGGCGCGGGTGACGTTGCCTTCTTGCGGATGTCCCGATTCATCTCCATGCTGCAGAACTTGGGACCGCACATGCTGCAGAAGTGCCCTGTGCGGGCTTCGTCTTTCGACAGGCTTTCCGCGTGGAACAATCGGGCTTTCTCGGGATCGAGCGACAGGTTGAACTGGTCCTCCCATCGAAAATCAAAACGGGCCTGGGCCAACAGGTTGTCGCGGTACTGTGCTCCGGGGTGACCCTTGGCCAGATCGGCCGCGTGGGCGGCGATTTTGTAGGCCAACACGCCTTCGCGGACGTCGTCGCGATTGGGCAAGCCGAGATGCTCTTTGGGGGTGACATAGCACAGCATGGCCGCACCGTACCAGCCGATCATGGCTGCCCCGATGGCACTGGCCAAGTGGTCGTAGCCGGCGGCGATATCGGAGATCACCGGGCCGAGCGTGTAGAACGGGGCCTCGTCGCACCACTCAAGCTGGCGGGTCACGTTCTCCTGGATCATGTGCATGGGAACGTGCCCGGGGCCTTCGTTCATGATCTGGACGTTGTGTTCCCATGCGCGGCGGGTCAGCTCGCCCTGAGTCTTCAGTTCGGCGAACTGGGCCTCGTCGTTGGCGTCGGCCAGACACCCGGGCCGCAGGCCGTCGCCAATGGAGATGGCCACGTCGTAAGCGGCCACGATTTCGCAAATCTCGTCCCAGTGAAGGTACGCGAAATTCTCGGCGTCGTGAGCCAGGGACCACTTGGCGTGAATCGAGCCTCCGCGAGAAACGATGCCGCAAACACGACCTGTGGTCAGTGGGATGTGCTCGCGAAGAAGAGCCGCGTGAATAGTGAAGTAGTCAACACCCTGTTCAGCCTGGGCGATCAGCGTGTCGCGGAAAACCTCCCAGGTCAACTCCTCGACGCGACCGTCGACTTTCTCAAGTGCCTGGTAGATCGGTACCGTTCCAATCGGCACCGGGCTGTTGCGAACGATCCACTCGCGTGTTTCGTCGATGTCCGCTCCCGTAGAAAGGTCCATGACGGTGTCGGCGCCCCAGCGGGTCGCCCAGATCATCTTTTCGATCTCTTCCTGAATGCAGGATGCAACGGCGGAATTTCCGATGTTGGCGTTGATCTTCACCAGAAAATTGCGGCCGATGATCATCGGCTCGGACTCTGGGTGGTTGACGTTGGCCGGAATGATGGCCCGGCCTCGGGCAACCTCGTCGCGGACGAACTCGGGCGTAATGACGGAAGGGATACTTGCCCCCCACGGCCGGCCGGGATGCTGGGCCGCGATCGGACGGCTAAGCGCCTCGTTTGCCTGGTTCTCCCGGATGGCGACGAATTCCATCTCGGGCGTGATGATTCCCCGGCGGGCGTAGTACATCTGGGTTACGCATCGGCCGGGTTTGGCACGTCGAACCGAATGGCCGGCTCGGAGGCCGGCCACTACGGTGTCGCCGCGGGCATCAACCCACCGAGAGCGAATAGGTGGCAGGCCTCTGCCGGCGTCGATAACCATGTCGGGATCGCTGTAGGGTCCGGAAGTGTCGTAGACGGTAATGAACCTGGCTGGGCCGCCACAAAGCCGGATCTCGCGCATGGGCACACGGACGTCGGGGTGGATCGTGCCGGAAAGATAGACTTTCCTGGAGCCGGGAAGCGGGCCCCGCGAAGAAAAAAGGGGCGGTTTACCCGCATCCATCACAGGGGTGGTCGCTTTCATCGGTGCCTATCCTCAAGCGATCTGGGCAGGGTCGTGCCCGACACCGCATCGCGAATCAAATCTGGAAGGGGGAGTCGCTGACCGCAAGTCTGGTCGCAGTCTGGAGTGCTCTCGCCTTCCCTACGCAGGTCTCCCCGCCGGCAGCCGCGCAAGCCTGAGCGGACGGCGGGTTTCACTGATCAGGTTCCAAGGGTACGGCGACCGCTCGTGTCGCCCATCTCAGGCTGGCCGCGTGCCAGTCACCCCCGGCGAACTAATGGAGTGTAAGGAACCTCGGACGGGATGACAAGTCCAAGGCTTGTGTTGGCACTTGGAATACCTTAGGATTCCGATGGATATGGGGGTAATGGTGGACGGCTGCAAAAAGTGGAGGTGGACATCTGGCGCTCAACAAGGTGGTACCGGTTGACCGATAGGGTGTCATTGCCCATCGGGGCTTTTTTCGGATTCATACTTGTCATAAGCTTATACCATAACTACCGGTAACTACTGATGTTAAGATTCCAGGTGCACCACAATGGTCGGCCAGTCAGCGACATGGATCTCGCCGGCACTTACCTTGTTGGCAGTGACGGGGTTCCGCTGCGCGCCGAATTGGAGTTTCGCGACTCACAAATTGTTTGCGCGAAGCGGGCCGACGGACCGGCAGGGCTGGCCGTGCTTTGGCCTATTCCCGGTTGCGGGGCCATACTCAGCGAGACCAGCCGTCTCATGGATCGCGACCAGCCCTATAACCTCCTGCTTGAGCTGGTCCGCGGGCGGTTGACGCGCATCAACCAGAAACGCGAGGATTGGGGTCTGTTTGACTTCGAAGGGGTCGAGCAGGTTGCCGAGCAGGTCGACAAGGCGCGGGATCTGTTCATCGCGGCGCTGTGCGCGGATTCGCCCGTGGAGCAATCGAAGGTGGCGGAGGAGGCGCTGAAACTGGCTTTCGTTGCCGGGGAGCAGCTCTGTCAGTTTCATGCCGACTTGTTTCTCGGCCGCCGCAAGCAAACTCCGGGGTTCACCAAGCGCGTTTTCGGCTGCACGGTAGACCTGCACAACAACTCCGATGAATATCGTGAGCGATTCAAAGAGACCTTCGACTTTGCTTACATTCCGGTGCCTTGGCGGCTGGTGGAGCCCAAGCAGCAGACCCGCGAATGGCAATTGATCGACAATTGGATTGAATGGTTGGCGAAATCGCGACTGCCGGTCCGAATGGGCCCCCTCGTGAGTCTTGATGCGGAACATATTCCCGACTGGCTGAGCCAGTACGAAGACGACTACGAGTCTGTCCGCAGTGCAATTGTCGAGCACGTTCGGCGAACCGTCGAACGGTATGGGAACTACGTGTATTGCTGGGACGCGGTCAGCGGCATTCATGCGGAGAACGCGTTCAATTTCACCTTTGAGCAGATCATGGACCTGACCCGGGTGACCGTGTCGCTGGTGAAACAGTTGGCAGCCAAGTCGTCGCAGGTGGCTATCGATCTGGTCGCACCTTGGGGCGAGTACTATGCTCGTAACCAGCGGACGATTCCGCCCATGTTCTACGCCGATATGATCAGCCAGAGCGGCGTCGGTTTTGACGGCATTGCCGCTCAGTTTGTTTTTGGGGCGCCGCGGGACGGGATGTTTGTTCGAGACATGTTCCAGATCTCGGATAAACTTGATCGTCTTGGCAATCTGGGCAAACCTGTTCATATCACTGCTGTTCAGGTACCCTCGAAGATGATTGGCGAGAAGGGCAGCCTGGGCGGAGGATGCTGGCTCAAGCCTTGGGACGAAGCGGTTCAGGCAAAATGGGCGAGGGGCTTCTACACGGTTGCCCTAAGCAAGCCGTTCGTCGACAGCATTACATGGATAGATCTTGCCGACCGGCCATCAAACCGCCTGATTCCGTTCGGCGGACTTCTCAAAGAGGACTTATCGCCGAAACCGGCATACAGAGTACTTAAGGACTTCAGAGCGGAATTGGTGGCCACGGCGAGGCGGCCCCCGGGCCAGCGGGTCCGCTGACGAACCGCCATTTCGGGGAAATTGACCCAACGCGGTTGTGACACGTGCCTCAGCCAGATTGCTCAACTGACAGCAAGTCCGCGTCGGCCCCTCTGCCGGCCTACGTGATCTGCTATCTTCTGTTCGGAGTGGTACTTGCGATGGCTTGGGCGACTCGGCGCGGTTGCCTTCCCTACCTGGAAGCCGGTCAGGAGGGGAGCGCATCGATGACCTTGCTCCCGCTTGTTCCCGGGGCATTTCCTGCGGCTGCACCTGCTGAGGTGGACTCCAGGGTTGACCCGAACACTGCCACTTGGGCAGAGTTGGCCAGCCTGCCGGGGATCGGAGAGGTTCTTGCCAAGCGGATTGTCGAGTATCGCCAAGGCAAGGCCGGTCGGCCCGACAAGGTCGTTTTTCGGCAACCCGCAGACCTGGAAGCGGTTCGCGGGATTGGTCCCAAGACCGTTGCCAAGCTGGCCAAGCACCTGAAGTTTCCCGAAACGGCCACCGTACCAGGGCCGTGACCGCCTCGGGCCGGCGACTCGGCCGCCCTTGGCCCCGCAGGTTGACAGCAGTGGCGACCGGTCTCTAGAATGCGTGTCGCTGTGGACATGCCTTTCCGCGGACTTGGGGGTCCGCGGCCGATAATTAACCCCCATGGGCGAGGTTCACCATGCGACGTTGGATACTCTTGGCACTGCTGGGTCTTCTTGCCCTTGCTCAGTCCGGATGCGGCGGGGACGGCGTAGCGTACACACGACGGGAACGGATTCAACGGATGAAGCGCACGATGGAATGGGATGCCAAGCAGTACGCAGATGACGTCGATCTCTTCTGGCTTAACGACCAGAATCTCCGCACGTCCAAGTGGAGCATTCCCTAAGGTTTGATCTTCCACTGCTCAAGCAGCTTATTCAGCGCTTCGCCCGTCGGCGGCGTGAACTTGGGGTTCTTTGGCTCGGCCACCGTGAGGGGGGCCTTGTCGCCGAGACGCTTTTGCCATTCGGCCAGTTGGACCATCATCTTCTCGATTCGCTCCTTCTGCCCCGTGTCGTCGGCCAAGTCGTGTAACTCGTCGGGGTCGGCCTGCAGATCGAAAAGCTGCGTCTTGTCAATGAGGGGGTAGCGGATCAGCTTGAATCGTTCGTCGCGGATCCCGCGCTGGCAGTTGCCGTATGACATGAAAACAGAATCGCGGACGCTCTTTACCTTTTCATCGATCACCGGCTTGAAACTCTTGCCGTCAAGGCCGTCGGGAACCGCCGTACCCGTCATTTCGCAGATCGTGGGGAAAATGTCCATCAGGTAGACGAGGGCGTCGCTGCTGCCGCGAGGAACGCCCGGTCCGACGATGATAAGCGGCACCTTGGCGCTGTGATCGTACAAGCTCTGCTTGCCCATCAAACCGTGGCTGCCGAGAGCCAAGCCGTTGTCGGACGAGAAGATAATGATGGTGTTGTCGAACAAGCCAAGCTGCCTGACGGCATCGAGCAGCCGGCCCAAGTTGTGGTCCAACCCGCTAATGACGGCATAGTACTCGTGGAGTTGGCGCCGGATTTCGTCCTCGGTTCGTGGCCAAGGGGCCAGGAGCTCGTCCCGAATCACCATTTCGCCGTTGTCGAAGGGGTGAAGCGGCATGTAGTTTCTTGGCAGAGGGATCTTGTCGCGCTGGTAGAGATCAAGGTATTTCCGGTCGGCCACACGGGGGTCGTGGGGGTTTCCGAAAGCCAGGTACATGAAAAATGGTCTGTCTACGGGCCGGTTCCTGAGGAAGGCGATGGCCTCGTCAACGATAATCCTGCCGGGTTCACCGCTCTTGCGATCCTGGCTCTCGTCGACGTACTTGTCGACGTCAAACAGCTTCTGAATGAGCACGGCGTTGTTGCCCTTCTTGCCGTGATGATAAGTGAAGTAGCCCGCCTGCTTCATGGACGCGGGGAAATTCGGCTGGTCGGCAGGGGCATAGGGCCCATTCCATCGGAAGTATGCCCGACCGCTGAGCAGCATGTTGCGGCTCGGCTGACAGACGGCGCCGACGTTGCTGCCGAAGATATAGGCGTTGCGGAACACGAGCCCTTGCCGGGCCAGCGAGTCCATGACAGGCGTCTTGATCGCAGAATTGCCGAGCGCGGCAATACCGTCCGGCCGCTGGTCGTCTGTGAACAGAAAGAGCACGTTAGGGCGGCTGCTTTCGGCGGCCATCGCCGGGCCGGCGAGAAGAATCGTAAGCACGAGCAAACCGACGGTCATCCGAATGATACGGCGCCACAGGCCATTGAACAACATGTCAGAATCCTCCGTCGCGAATGGGGTCCATAATACCACAAGCCGCACGATACGTCCTGCTCCTGAGAGCTCTCAAACAACCTGATTTGACCATGCTTCCTGCCGGGACGAAAATGTGTTGCATGTCGAATGACACCGCGTGAAGTGGCGATTCCTACAGAGTCGGCCTGTAACTTGGCGAGCGAGCGATGAACAGAATCCGGCGTGGAGTTCTGCGCCTTTTGTGGTGCGGGTCGGGCTATCTGGCGGCTCTGGTCGCTGCAGGTTGCGCCCGCCCGCTCGAGAACGCGCACATGCGCCTGCTGTTCAACGCCGATGGGCCGGCAGAACCACTCCAAGTCATCAACCGGCGAGCGGGTCGATCTTTCGCCATATCGACAACCGCGCCTCTCCTACAGTTCACAGAGGGGCAAGCCGGCGGTCCTCAGGTCCGGCCGACTCGCGCGGCCGCTCGCTTCTTCCCGGGCGGTTCGTCACTCGTCATCGAATACCCGCGGCAACGAGTTGGTCTCGGGGAGATATTGATACGGAAGATCATTACCCTGCGCGGTGAATCCGCGTGGTTCCGCCAGCATGTTGAGTTCGATGCTGTTGATCTTCCAGGCAGCCCCAGGGCACCCCAGTTGACGCTGGAACGAGTCGTCCTGCTCGACGAACCCCTGCCCGAGCCGGTGGAGTTCACGATGCCGGGATGGCAGAGCTACCCCGTCTTCACCGAGAGCCTCTTTTTCGGCGTGGAGTTCCCGGTGGCCAGTGCCATGGTCAAGGACGGGCGCATCGTTCTGTCGCATGCCCCTGGTAGAGTCATGACCCTGCCGACCTCCTATCGTTCGCGCGAGGCGGTCGTCGGTGTCTGTCCGCCCGGACGGGTGCGAGAATCGTTCGAGCGATACGTCGATTCGTTTCGCCGCAAAGGAAAAGGTCCCCACTTCAACTACAACAGTTGGTGGACGGCGCCGGTCCCTTTCTCCGAGAAAGACGTCCTCAGCCTGATCAAGACGTTCGAAGATCAGCTTTACCGCCCGTTCGGCGCGGCGATGGATTCATTCACCCTCGACATGGGCTGGTCGGCTCGAACAGGCATTTGGCAGATCGATCGTTCGAGATTCCCCGGCGAGTTCGCGACGCTGAACCGTGCCTTGGCCGCGCAATCCTGCCGCTTGGGCCTGTGGTGGTCGCCCAGCAACAACTACACACCGCAGTCGTTTGACAGTCTTTGGGCCGCCAAGCAAGGCTATGAGACGCAGTCGCTGGCCAGTTCCACCATCAGGGACTACCGCGTTTGCTGCCTTGCGAAGGGAACGCGATACCAGGCTGCTGCAAAGGAGGCGATCGCCGGGCTGGCCAACCGGTTCAAGCTCGGGCAGATGAAGTTCGACGGCTACAGGCACGAATGCAAGGAAGCGGATCACGGCCATCTGCCCAACGAGCTCTCGCGCGAGGTCACGGCCGAAGGGATCATCGATATCTTTGCGGCGGTCCGCGAGGCGAGCCCGGACATCTGGATGGAGCCAACCTGTTTCGGATACGACGCCAGCCCGTGGTGGCTGCGCTACGTCGAGTCGGTGATCGGTCCGTTCGGCGACGACGCACCGGCCGGCGCAGTCCCCGCACCTGTTTACCGCGAGAGCTATACGACCTCCCGCGACTTTTACAATCTGCGTGGGGCGGCAACGCCCGTCCCGATTGCCGCTCAAGAGGTGCTCGGCATCGTGCACCAGACGCCCGACCCGCTGTGCAACGACGCCGTGGTCACGGTTCTGCGTGGGCACCAGTTCATCAGCCTGTACCTCAATCCCAAGCACATGCGGCCGGACGAGTACCGCTTCCTTGCCGAGCTCATGACGTGGTCGCGGGCCAATGCGTCGTTGCTTGAGCGAACGAAACTCGTCTGGCCGCGAACGTGGCGGGAGAAGGGCTTGCCGACAGTCCACGACACCAAGGCGATGCAACGTGAGACCTACGGATATGCTCATTGGAACGACGGCCAGGGCCTGATCTGCCTGCGCAACCCGTGGATTCAGATGGACTTGGTCGAGGTGCTGCTTGACGAAGCGACCATCGGCGCGGACGTGAGGTTCGAGAGATACTCCGCAATACAGGAATACCCCCATCGCCGTTGCGTGGCCGTCGGACTGAATCATGGCGACAGGCTGACGCTGAGCATGGGACCGTATGAGACGAAGGTCATCCGCCTTTGTCCGTCAATCAGGGAGGATCTGCCCGACTCCTCCAGCGGACAGGTGTGCGGGGCAAAAGTCGCCTCGGCGAAGAGCAAGGCGGTTAAGACGACTGCTCAATCCCCTGGGACGCAACCCTTCGGCGATGACTACACAATCGTGACGCCGCCGGAAGGCTTGCGGTGGACCTCGACGATCGAAGGACGGAGCCCTGGGCGCGGCTGGAAGGTTTACTACCTTCTTGAATCGGACAAATCGCCGGAAGTCCTGGATCCAGTGTTCACGATCAACGGCTTGGCCGCTGAAAGCACGCTGATCGACTCGGCGGGCCAGTGGTGCGCCTCGGGATTGAAGTCAAAGCACGGATGGAAGTGGTACGTGGTTGATCTTCCATCAGGACAATGGCAAGTGTCTGCGGCCATGAACACGCCGCAACATGACATCTCGGCATCCGCATGGTTGGTCCGAGAGTTCGATCCGCCGGCAGCCATCACACAACCGGGGCCACATAAGGGCCGCATGCCGCCATTTCCCCTGCCGCCCGACTGTAGATCGCAGATATCGGTGGTTGCGATTGCTCCGACGAGACTGCTGACTCCGGATATGGAGGTCATTACCTTTGAGCCCAGGATCAAGAGGATCCCTGGGATCTACCTCGACCGGCTGGAGCCGGTTTCGGTCAAGCAGGGCTGGGGCAGGCTTATGAAAAACAAGAGCGTGTGGGACAAAACGATGTGCATCGGCTCCCAGGTCTACCACCGTGGGCTCGGCACGCATGCACCGGCCGAGGTGGTCTACGATCTTGGCGGGAAGTACAAGGCCTTTCACGGCCTGGCGGGCCAAGACGCGGCCGCGAACGGCACCATCACTGTTGAGATTCACGTGGACGGCGAGAAACGCTGGGATAGCGGGCGGATGGCGCGTCACGAGCCCGCCAGAGAGTTCAGTGTCTCTGTTGCCGGGGCCAAGACGCTGACTATCATCGTGACCGATGCCGATGACGGGATTGTCGGCGACCATGCCGACTTGGCAGACGCCTGGCTGGAGCCGTAGGGGCATGCTGCTGGACACTATTCTTGATTCCTCCTACCGGCCGCCCAGGGTGGCGGTCATTGTAGCGCACCCCGACGACGAAACGCTGTGGGCCGGCGGCCAGATATTGGCTCGACCGGACTGGGATTGGACCATTGTGACTCTGTGTCGGGGCAATGACCCGGACCGGGCTCCCAAGTTCCGGCGGGTGTTAGAGCGCCTGAACGCCCGTGGGGCCATGGCCGACCTGGATGACGGGCCGGAGCAGACTCCGCTGCCTTGGGCTGAAGTTGAGGACGCCATCCTGTCGTTATTATGCGGAACGGCATTCGACGCGGTCCTGACACACGGGCCGTGGGGGGAATACACCCGGCACCGGCGTCATGAGGAGGCTTCGCAGGCGGTTACCCGTTTATGGCGGAATGGGCGGCTGACGGCCGGCCGTTTGTTCCTGTTCGCCTTCGAGGACGGGCAACGGGCATACCTGCCCCGACCCCGAGCAAATGCCCACCTGGTTGAGACGCTCTCGCAAGAGATATGGCAACAGAAATACGATATTATCACCGGCCTTTACGCCTTTGCGCCCGACAGTTGGGAGGCCCAGGCAACGCCCCGACAAGAGGCGGTTTGGCATTTTGAGTCTCCCGACGCGCTGAATGGATGGATTGGAAGCGAGGAAGGATCCTGTCGATGAAAGCACTGGTTCTGTATGACTACCCGCCGTCACCCGGCGGGTTGGCGACTCAGGGGGATCTGCTTTACCGGGGACTCCAGCAACTGGGCGTCGATGTTTACCCGGTGAATTTCGAGTCGGCCCAGGAGAAAGAATGGTATTACCGGTGGTTCAAGCCGGACGTAGTGGTAGGTGTCGGGTATTGGGGCCACACGCCGCATCTGATTCTCCATCCGCAAAGGCATGGTGTCCAGGCGGTGCCGTGGCTGGTGGCGGACGGCTTCGTGGCCAACTACCGCGAGGTTCTCAACTCTCTCCCATTGATTCTGACCACCTCTGAATGGGTAAAAAACGTCTATATCCGCGACGGTATCAACGGCGAGAACATGTGCGTGCTGCCGGTGGGCTGCGACACCGACAGCTTCATACCCAGGGACATCAGTGATGCGAAGGTCAGGGTCGTGCGGGAGGCACTGGGCGTCGAGCCCGATGATCTGATGATCCTGACGGTGGGCGGGGACGCGGCGTCGAAGGGCGCGCAGGAGGTCATGCAGGCCCTGGCCTTGATCGCCAAGGACGTCCCCAAGTGGAAATACGTTTGCAAGGTCTGGCCGCAGCAGCGAACCGAAATTCAGAACCGTATGGATCGGGAGTTGGCCACGCAACTGGGTATCGAGAAGAACGTCATCTACACGACGAACAAGGTGTCGCGGAACTTCATGCCTTATCTCATCGCCGCCTGTGACATATACGCCGCCCCGTCGCGACTGGAAGGCTTCGGGATGCCGCAGGTGGAGGCGGGTGCGTGCGCACGCCCGGTGGTCAGTATCAATGCGATGGCCCCGGCCGAGACGTTGGTCCACGGTGAGACGGCGCTTCTTGCGGGAGTGGCACAGGAAATCCGAATCGCGGAGGCCATTCTGGGAGAAGAGTCGGGTTTCAACAAGGCGCAGCGGGTAGTTTTCGAGAACCTGCGTATCGTCGACTACCGGGCCAGCATCTACGACATTGCCGAGCATCTCAAGACTCTGATGACTGATGCCGACTTGCGTGCCCGAATGGGAACGAAGGGACGGGAGCGCGTGGTAAGCAAGTACGACTACCGGGTGGTGGCGCGCCAGTTTGTCGACTATGTCCGTGAGAAGTTGGGTATCCAATGAGTCGTACGTCGGCAAGCCTGGAGCAGACCGCCGAGGCCAAGGCGGCGGCGATGGAGGTGCTCCTGAACAACGTTCGGGGGCCTTGCCAGAGGCTACCGCGGACGGCCGCGTGGGGTTACCCCGAGCCGTACACCCGTGACATGATGATTTCCGCGCTGGGCTTTCTTTCCTCCGGGGATTCCGTACTGCGAGATGCGCTGCGGCGGGTGCTGCTGTCGCTGGCCCGGACTCAGACGCCGCATGGGCATATCGCCTCATTGGCTCACGACCCGAAAGATCTCGGCGCAAGTGACACCACGCCGCTGTTCCTTTTCGGGTTGGGATTGTATCGCAAGGTCACCGGCGACAAGCGGTTTCTCCGCAACGCGGCCATGAAAGCCCTTCGCTGGATGGAGTACCAGGGAGCGGATGACATGGTCATGGTCGACCAACAACCGACTACTGACTGGCGTGATGAGCAGTGGGTGCTGGGCTACGGGCTTTACGTCAACACGATTGTGTACGCGTGTCTTCGGCTTCACGGTCAGCATCGCAAGGCCGACCTGCTTCGTTGCCTGATCGATCATCCCGACCTTCGCGGCTCAAAACGACAGCGCTATGTTCACGAGGG
Source organism: Phycisphaerae bacterium (assembly GCA_035384605.1). Taxonomy (NCBI): domain Bacteria; kingdom Pseudomonadati; phylum Planctomycetota; class Phycisphaerae; species Phycisphaerae bacterium. Next base: position 88,129 of record DAOOIV010000006.1, on the reverse strand, counting down.
TTTCGTCATTCCGGGAAAGCCCTACTATGCGCTCTGGTCGTTTAAGGTCTACCACAGCCGGCGGTTCGATCTGCTGGGCAACAGTCTTGCGATTCTCACCGGCATCGCCCCGCAAGCCCGGGCCCAGCGGATCATCAACTGGACGGAAACGCAATGTCGCCGCTTGCGCCGTCGCGGGGAACTGGCCGTGGACCTGCCGCCCTGTCTGATCCCGTATATTCAACCCGAAGACCAGGACTGGCGGCCGCGCTACCAGCGGTACAATCGGCCGGGGAACTACCACAACGGCGGCGTCTGGCCGTTCGTCTGCGGCTTCTACATTGCCGCGCTGGTCGCCGCAGGTCGCAGCCGACTGGCGGCTCAGAAGCTGGCCATACTGACCGAGCTTGTCCGCCCGGCGAAAAAGGCCAAGGTAAGCTACGGGTTCAACGAGTGGATCAAGGCCCAGACAGGTCGACCTCGCGGCCACGACTGGCAAACCTGGTCCGCGGCGATGTACCTCTATGCGGCCGAATGCGTTGAACAAGGGCGAACGCCGTTTTTCGATGAGATTCGCCGCCTGGGTCGGTCGTCCCAGAAACCGGATGAATGAAAGGCAACGTCGCAGGATGGCCCCGTCCTCGCGGAGCCTGACAAACGGAGGCCGGCTTCCGCCTATTCCGCCCGCCCACGAATCCCGTTACGCTATTCCCGCGAATCAGGAAGATTCGCCATGAGTCCTGAGAACCGCCGGCCCCAGAGGAAGCCTTCATGCTGTTGTTGTGGATCGGGTTCGTCACCCTTGTCGTCCTGATGCTCGTTTTTGACCTGTGCGTCTTGCACCGCAGGGCGGTGGTCATCGGGCTCAAGCAGGCGCTGCTCTGGTCGGCCATGTGGATCGCGGTGGCGCTCTCTTTCAACGTCGCGCTTTACTACATCTACAAGCACGACTGGATGGGCATTGCGGCACAGCGCATCGCCAGTGATCCGGCCAGGTACCCGATGCCGGTGGCCCAAGCGGACGCCAAGGTGGCGGCCACCGCCGCCAAGGAGTACTTCGGCGGCTACATCCTCGAGAAATCGCTGAGCGTAGACAACCTTTTCGTCATGGCGGTGATCTTCTCATTCTTCGGTATCAAGGCAGAGCATCAGCACCGCGTGCTTTTCTGGGGTATTCTCGGGGCGCTGGTCATGCGCGGCATCATGATCGGCGGGGTAACCTGGGTGGTTCATCATCTTCATTGGATGACTTACGTCTTCGGGTTGTTGTTGATTCTGACGGCTGTCAAGATGCTTTTTTCTAAAGAGGAGCATATCGATCCCGATCGTAATCCTCTCGTCCGGCTGGTCCGGCACTTTTACCCGGTGACGTCCCAGTTTCAGGGAGCGCGTTTTGTCGTGCGACAGAACGGCCGGTGGGCCATTACGCCCCTGCTTCTGGCTCTTCTTGTCGTGGAGACGACCGACCTGTTGTTTGCCATCGACTCGATTCCGGCGATCATCGGCCTGACCGCGGACACCTTCATCGTGTTCACCTCGAATATCATGGCCATTCTCGGGTTGCGGGCTCTCTATTTCGCTCTGGCCGGCATGATGCGCGAGTTTGAGTATCTCAAACTGGCGCTGGTGATCATCCTGGCGTTCGTCGGTGTGAAGATGCTCATCGTGGCCTTCGGCATTCGCCTCGACATTAATCTCTCGCTGGCGATCATCGTGACGATCCTGACGATCGGCGTGGTGGCCTCGATCATAGCAGGCAAGCGACAGAAAGGGACCACGAATGACGGAGTTACAGGGACTACCGCCTGACGCAGGCCGCCGGCACGAAGACACCGACTGCGGAGAGGCCTCCTCGGCGCAGACGGTACCAGCGACCCGAATGCGTCGCATCTGGCGGCTCATTTGGCGCATCCTGGTGGCCATTGTCGGCTCGGCGGTGGTGCTGGCCGGCATCGGTTTGAGCATACCGCTGATTCCCGGCCCGGGGTTCGCCGTGATTATCGCCGGGCTGGCTATTCTCGCCACCGAGTTCTCCGGCCCGCGCCGCCTGCTCCGGTGGCTGCCGCGCAGAATTCGCCAGTGGAAAGCAGAAAGGGCCAGGCGGCAGGCTCGGTAAAGTCTGCTCGATGAGCGGGAGAACGGGCGCCTGCCGCTCGCCCGAACCACTCACTTCGCTTGCACGGCGATCTTTCTCGGCCTGAACGCCTCGGTCTTGGGCAGATGCAGGGTCATGACGCCGTTCTTCAGCTCGGCGCGGATACTGTCCACATCAATGCCGTCGCCGATGCGGAACGAGCGATAGAAGTCGCCCACTCCGTACTCGTGAAGGAGATAGCTGGTTTTGGAATCATCCTGCCGCGGCTCCACTTTGCCGTAAATGGTCAATTGACCGTCCTCATATTGGATGTCGATATCGGCGGCCTTGACACCCGGCATGTCCGCCAACAGCAACAGGCCGTTGTCTTTTTCGATGATGTCCACCTGCGGCGAGTAGACCTGCCGATCACGGGTCTGCTCGGCCTGCGCCACATCACCCTCTGTTCTCACGATCGCTTTGTGCTTTCTCATGACACATGAGCTCCGTTATTGTTTTCCTGTTCCTGCTTACGATGCCGGGAGCTGCTCGTCCGCCGTCCAAGCGCTCCCAAGAACCTGCACGACGGGCTTCCGGCCTGCTGCAAAGACCGGTGAGATGCCGGTCCCGCACGAGCCTTGTGAAAGACGGCCTAGACTTCCTTGACCGTGATCTTTCGGGGCCGAGCCTCGTCGGCCTTGGGCAGGCTGAGTGTCAAGACCCCATCCTTGAGCGTCGCATCGACGGCCTCCGCCTTGATATCGACCGGCAGGGTCACTGTTCGCGAGAACTCGCCCGTACCGCGCTCGCGCCGGTGGTAAGACGCGTCTTCTTCCTCGGCCGTGCCGCGGCGACCCTTGATGGTCAGCTCGTTACCGACAACAAGGATCTCGAGATCCTCCTGAGTAACGCCGGGTATTTCGGCTTCGGCGTAAAGGCAATCGCCGCTTTCCCAGACGTTGATCGCAGGAAAACCTGGCGATCCGAACAGCGCCCCGCGAACACCCAGGGGGTCAAATTCATCCAGCAGTCCGGCGATCTCGCGCCGCAGTTGTTCAAAGGGCGAGATTCGGTTGTATCGACGCACCTGCATGGCTCTTCTCCTTTCGCGACGACGGGTCGCAACATTCCGGCGGAGGTCCGGGCAACGGCAGTACGGTACCGCTTGCGACGCGGCGTTCGCCGCCTCCGCGCCAACCATCAGATCCCGCCAACCACCCTTGATACGACACCGGTGTGCTAACGGTTGTTTCCACCAAACAATGGCAAGTACCGTACCAGCGGTGCTCTGGGTAGATGCCTTTACGTAAATCATGATTTGCAAAAGAGTTGCACTCGCCAAGGTGATATCGGGAGTCGGAAAGGGTCATTCTGGCATGCCCAATTTGGCAGCATATCTTGTCAGGAAGAAACAGACACACAGGTCGGCTCTGGCAAGCCTTGCGCCAGGCCAGGACTATTGTCAGGCAAGGCTGCGCGGTCGGGAAAGCCGCGTTCACACCAGCATTGCACACGGCGGCGCTGGGGAATGGCGAATGGCCCATCCAGAATTGAGAACGGGGTCGGCTCTAACGCGATCGACGACGTGCACCGGCGGTGGTGCGCCAGTGCAAGCCAAGAAGCCTGCGAAGAAGGTTGTCTCCGGGGTTCCATCCGATTGTCCCTTATCGGCTTTGGTCTCACGGAAGGGCTTGTCTTTCGAACCTTATGGCCGGACATCTGTGCGGCTTGCGCGCATGTTTCTGGATCGCAGAGCGCTTGGGTTGCGACCCGCAAAAAGGCGCTCCGCCTTAGCCTTTGCTGAATCGCGGACCACCAAGCCTGATCTTTCTGTTTACCTCGAACGCCGCATCGGCGATATCGGTGATCCTCACATCGTTGTATCCGATCACGATTGACTCAAGGCGATTGTTCAGCGGCTTGATCCATCTGCGAGGCAGACGGTCGGCTCCCAGCATGGCACCGAGGACCGAACCGGCGGTGGCCCCCGTGCAATCAGTGTCCCAGCCGCCCATCACCGTTATGCAGATCGTCTTGCCGAAATCCATCTGCCCATACAGCAACCCCATGATCACCAGGCAGGCGTTGTTGATGGTGTGGACCGAGTGGTAGTGGCCATATCGGTCATGGATCGCGTGCAGGGTGTCCTGCCAGTTGCGGTTTTCGTCGGCCCACCTGGTGACGTCACGGACCGCTGTCGCCAATCGGCAACCAGCCGGGATTTCTGACAGGCCGATCTCGATCACCTCACGCACGTCGTCGCACACCGCGGCTGCGGCGATCATAGCCGCAAAAAGCATCTCGCCGTAAACCCCGTTTTTCGCGTGCGATAACGTCGCGTCGCGGTAGGCGAACTCCGCCGCCAGCTCCGGCATGCCGGCGGCACAGTAGCCGAAGCCGTCGGCCCGGATCTGTGCCCCGATCCACTCGCGGAAGGGGTTACGGTAGAGCGGAACCTGATCGAGCGGCAGTCTGTTGACGAGATTGCGATACGCCGCCCGCTCGGCCGTATAGGTCATGAAATAGGGCAATCTCATCTGCCACTCGTGGGCGACGTTGGCGGTGGTGAACTTCGGTCCGTAGGTCTTGAGGCAGTGAATGCCGAGTATGGTGTAGTCGGTATCGTCATCGCGTTCCATGTGCTTGAAGTGACCGAGGGTGCAGTATGTTACCCCGGCCGGATGGATCGGTTTACCTCCGGCCTCGATCGTCGACGACTCGAAGTAGTAGGCCAACGGGAAGCGATCAGCTTTTTTCAGGGCCTTGAAGATTCGGTCACGGTGCCAGTCTTCCACGGGTTTACCCAGCATGCAGCCGGCACAGCGTCCGAGAAAAGCTCCTCGGAGCCGATCGCGCAATCGCGCGGTTGAGGCCGGCGACTTGATTCGCCGTGGTCTGCGCGGCCGAAGCCGCCGAATCCCCGCGAGGTCGTTCGGCTCGCGCCTCGCCAATCTTGGTTCGGGTTTCAAGGTCATCAGGTCGTCGTAGAGCGCGTTGAGCTCATCGATGCGCTTGCCTGCCTTTCGCATCCGTTGAGCGTGCCCCACTACATTGCATCCCTCTTCGCGCCGCTGGCGAATCTCTTCTCTAAGCAAGGCAATCAGCTCGTCCGGGCTGTGCATACCCGTCCTCCGAACCGGCGAGAGCGATAACAGCGCTGTCCAGAAGCGGACGCCTGCCGGAAGCTCCGCAGACGTCGGCGGCCGGCATCATAGGTGTTACTACTGGATGTGCAAGGACTTGCGCGAAGTTACTACCTGCTCAGGACTGAGTGTCGACGAGGCATTCCAACAGCCCTCACGAGCCGCACAAATCACCCATTTTAACAACATCACTTTTCGGCTCACAAAGCATTGTGGCATAAAGACTTATGCCATACTGATCGAAGAGAACGCTCTGGCACACCTCGGAACATTGGTTGCTTCCTCAGCTTAGCAGACCGGCCCGGAACCGAGAGCGAGGCCGGTGGAGGTAGAGGAGGCAGAAGAAGAGATGTACGCCTACGCCACGATGGTCTACATGTTTCTCGCTCGTAAGACAAAGATCATTCTCTTGACGGTCCTGATGTACGCCGCCCTTTGCTGAGGGGGCGTCACCCTCCCCGCGCGGGGCTCGGACTTGTGCATGCCTACTGAAACCCGGCCGCGATGCTGCTCTGGGGCGTCCAACCTGCAATTATCTGAAGATCGGCTTCTGACGGTCTTTTTGCAAGGCCGGCCGGTTGTGGCGGGTTCTCCTGCAGCGTCGATCAGCTTCGCCAGACATCCTCACGCGGTCTGTTGCGTGTGAGTTGCGTTGCCCGGCTCATGGGCAACGACGATCATGCCATATCGGTCTGCCAGGGCGATCATCTGATTCACGTCGATGGCCAGCGTGACTCCGGCTTCGAAAACCAGCGCTTTGGCGCCGTGACGATGCAGGTTCTCGATCGTGTTTGGCCCGACGGTCGGCACGTCGAAGCGGAGATCCTGGTTAGGTTTGGCGACCTTGATCAGCGTCCAACCGCCGTGACGGCAGAGTTCGCCCGCCCGCTCGATCATGCGATCGGTGCCTTCGATCGCCTCCACCGCGATGACTTCCTGTTCCTTGACGGCGATCGACTGTCCGATGTCCAGTCGGCCCATCTCCTTGGCGATGTGCCACCCGAACTCGATGTCCTTGTCCAGCGCTTTCGAGGGCCGGTTCCTGGTAAGCACGCCGGGCGCAGGCAGGTGCTTGCGACAGTATTGCAGGGAATCGGTCAAAGTGATGCCCTCCCGCTGCATATGCTCGGCGACCGCACGGAGGATGGTGTCGTTCCGCCGATCGGCCACCTCGAAGAACCACAGCCGGATGCTGGTCCAATCGGGTACGTATCGCAGAATGCGGAGCCGTCCGTACATCTCCGATTTTATCACGGACCCGGCCATGATCGCCTCATTTACGCCCGACTTGCGAAACAGGCGGATCCACCGGCCGAGCCGCACGATTCCCGACCAGTGGAACCGGTCGGCCACTGTCCGGAGCTCCGGATTGGCCAGGCCTCTGAGGGCGACGATCACAACCGCTCGGCCGGCCTGGTGAGCACCCTGGGCAGCGAGGAATGGAAACCGCCCCGCGCCGGCGATGATGCCCAAAGGATTGTACAGATGATCGCTCATCCTCCGCCGACCTGCTTCATGAGTTGATCCAGGTCGCGCCGCAGGCGCTTGATCTCGTTTTTGAGTTGAGGAAGTCGCTGCACGATCGCCACCTGCCGTTTGCACTCGTTGATGGGGACGGCCGGTTGCCCCAACATGGTCAGGCCTGGTTCCACATCGTTGGTCACGCCGGCTTTGGCTCCGATGACCGCGTTGTCGCCGATGCTGATATGCCCCACCACGCCGGCCTGTCCAGCCATGGTCACGTGACGCCCGACGCTGACCGAACCGGCAATGCCGACCTGAGCGACAAACAGGCAATCCTCGCCGATCTTGGTGCCGTGTCCGATGGCGATCAGGTTGCTGAACTTGGTGCCGCTGCCAATGACCGAACTGCCGAGCGTGGCCCGGTCAATAGTGCAGTTGGCTCCGATTTCCACGTCGTCTCCGATGACCACGTTGCCGATCTGCGGGATCTTGACCCATTTTTCGCCGACCGGGGCGTAGCCCAGTCCATCCTCACCGATGATCGAGCCCGCATGAATGGTGACCCGGTTGCCGAGCACGCAGGCCTCATAGATGACCACGTTGGGCATCAGCACCACGTCATCGCCGATCCTGCAGCCACGGGCAATGTAAACGCCCGGATAAATGGTCGCATGACGGCCAATCCGCACGTTCTCATCGATGTGGACGCCCGGCGCAATGTTCGGCTTCTCGCCGATGACCGCCGAGGGGTGAATGCAGGCCTGGGCCGAGCGGCCCCATTGCGGGTGTTGCCGATAGCCGTGGATCCGGACGATCGCCGCCGTCAGCGCCGCATAAGGGTCCGGTGTCCGAAGAAGGTTCATCGTGCGTGACACTCTGACGTCAGGGCGAACCAGCACGGCTGAGGCCCTTGTCGCCGCCAGTTCTTTCTCGTACTTGGGGTTTGACAAGAAGCTGAGCTGTCCCTCGCCGGCGTCCTCCAGAGTAGCCACTGACGAGACAACCACAGAGCCGTCTCCGTCCACTTCACAAGGGATACTCTGAGATGCGAGGAACTCGGTCAATTGCGTCAGGGTCAGGCCCATTCAATGCTCACTGTCTAGCGACTGCCCACCAGTCGTTCGAGACCGCTATAATATCATTCCTCGGGCAGCGGGTGTCAATCGCACGTTGGATCGGCGCACGGACGCAGGCTCGCAGGATAATGGAAAAAGAACATGGTTAACCCGGAGATAGCGGCTGTTTTCAACGAGATTGCCGATTTGCTGGAACTGACCGGCGGCGACCCGTTCCGGGTCAATTCATACAGAAAAGCGGCTCGCTCCATCGAGGACTTGACGGAGGACATCGCCGACGTGGCGAATCGCGGCGAGTTGCAGAACATCCCCGGCGTCGGCAAGGGGACAGCCGAGCGCATTATGCAGTACCTGAAGACAGGCAAGGTGGCCGTCCACCAGGAACTGCTGAATTCGATTCCGCGGGGACTGCCCGAGCTGCTCACCGTTCCGGGGCTGGGGCCCAAGAAGGTGCAGGCCCTACACCGCGAGCTGGGCGTCAACAGCATGGCGGACCTGGAGGCGGTCATTGCCGACGGCCGCGCGGAGAGGCTGCCCGGATTCGGCAAGAAGAGCGTCGAAAAGATCGCCGAGGGGTTGGCGTTTCTCAAACGTTCGGCAGGTCGCACGCCGTTGGGTGCCGCGCTGCCGCTTGCCGAGGGGCTTCGGGATGCGGTGCGCGAATTCACGGGCGTCCGGCGCATCGAGATTGCCGGGTCGGCACGACGAGGCTGTGAGACGGTGGGGGACATCGACCTGTTGTGCATCGCCGACGACGGCGAGAGGGTGGTCAACGCGTTCACCAAGCTGCCCGAGGTGACCGGCGTTCGTGCGGCCGGCGGGACGAAGGGTTCCGTGCTGGTCGCCGGTCCTGTCCGCGGAGAAATTCAGGTCGACCTTCGCGTCGTGCCCGAGGAGTCATTCGGAGCGGCGCTGCAGTACTTCACCGGATCGAAGGAGCACAACGTGCGTTTGCGGGAACTGGCCGTCCGGAGAGGCTGGAAACTTAACGAATACGGCCTCTTTGATGGGGATCGCCGGATCGCCGGACGGGAAGAGGAGGAGATCTACGAGAAGCTTGATCTGCGCCCGATACCGCCGGAATTGCGCGAGGATCGCGGGGAGATCGAGTGCAGAGGCGAGATTCCCCGGCTCGTATCCTTGGCGGACATCAAGGGTGACATGCACGTTCACTCGACTGCCAGCGACGGGCGAAGCACCATCGAGGAGATGGCCGAGGCGGCCGGCAAGCGAGGCTACCGTTACCTGGCGATCTGCGATCACTCAAAAAGCTCGGTGATCGCCAACGGTCTCGATGAGACCCGCCTGCTGCGGCATATTCAGGACATCCGGGCCGCGGGCGAGCGGGTCAAGGGCCTCACGCTGCTGGCGGGCATCGAGTGCGATATCCTGGCCAACGGGAGCCTCGACTATCCGGATGACATTCTTGCTCAGCTCGACTGGGTGATCGCCAGTATTCACTCGGCCCAGCAGCAGGATCGCGCCAGCCTCACCCGTCGCTCGATCGCGGCCATGGAGAACCCGTACGTTTGCTGTCTCGGGCATCCGTCGGGTCGTCTGCTCGGCCGGCGCGATGCCATGGATCTTGATTGGGATGAGCTCTTCGCCACCGCCGCACGGACGGGCTGCGCCCTCGAGATCAGTGCCTCGTGGCAGCGTCTGGACCTGAAAGACGTTCATATTCGGCAGGCGATCGATGCGGGGTGCCGCCTGGCGATCAGCACGGATGCCCATTCGACCGATCAGCTCGACCAGATGCCATTGGGGGTTCAAACCGCACGTCGAGGCTGGGCGACGCCCGAGCATATCCTCAATACGTTGCCGGTAGCCCGATTGCGGGCATGGATAGCCGCCAAGCGAAAAAGACGCATGTAGTTCCTCCCCTCGAACGATCGGCCGGGATCGGTTATTGAACCGCTCGGTCACGTGACGGCGACTTGCCGCCAAGGGGTGCAGAGCGTGGGACGATGACGCCCCCGATCATTTCATATCAATGCCCTTCAGTTTGGCTTTGAGCTTCTCGGCCTGATCGCCGGAGTGTTCGAGGGCGGTGTGGTAATCGATCCATTCCTCGGTTACCAGCTTGTACAGCGAGTCCACGTAGGTCACACAACCGAGTTCCTTCATGGACTGCTTCTCCATTTCAGCGACCGCTTCTGTGTACCGCCGTTCACGGATGTACCGGCGGGTCAGCGGGTTGGGCCGGAAGATCTCGTAGGCCGGCACCACGTCGATGCCCGGCTTGATGCACGGTAACAGCCGTTGGTTGATGATTGCCGCGAGGTTGTCGGCCAGCGTGCCCAGGATGCGTTGCTGCTCGATGGTATCGTAATATGCCAGAACGCGGTCGAAGGCCTGCCCGACGCCTTCGCAGTGCAGCGTGCCGAAAATCAGGTGACCGGCTTGGGCGGTCTTCAACGCCGCCTCCAGCGACTGTCGATCACGCATCTCGCCGGCAAGGCCCGCATCCGGGTCCATACGGACCAGATTGCGCAAGGCAATGTCCTCATTCGGGATCCCGTCCTCGCCGATCTCGATCTGGACTACGATCGACTTCTTCGGGGTGTAAACGTACTCGATCGGGTCCTCAATGGTCACGATCTTGCGGTGAAAGTTCCGGTTGACATGGTCGAGCATCGCGGCGATGGAGGTGGTCTTGCCGCTGCCCGTTGAGCCGGACATGATAACGAACCCCCGGGCATTCTCGCAAATATCGATGTAGTTGCTGGGAAGGTTGTAATCTTCGAAGTTCTTGATCTCCTCGAACCGCCGGATGGAAATGCTTCGTCCAATGAAACTCTCGACGATGTTAACGCGAAAACGGTTTCGGTCCACGTGATAGGAGAAGTCGATGCAGTGGTTGCGATTGAACCGCTCCTGCTGGGCCGGGTTCATGATGGCATTGGACAGGAGAATCACATCCTTTTGGCTCAGGGGACGAGCGGCCACGCTGCGAATCACCCGGGCGATACGGTAGTCCGGCGGTCGCCCGGGATTGATGTGGAGATCGGTCGCACGAGCATGCGCCTGGCCACCCTCACCGCTGGATTGCCCCATGCCTCTCAGCAGACGGTCCATGACCTCCCGGGCATTCTGCTCGGTGATGTGGAGGTCGACCAGCCCCCCACCGGGGCCGACGGTCGGGGCCTTTTGTCCTGGCGATTCAACCGATGAAGACTGACTGGACGGAGGACTGCCCCCTCCCGCCGGCGGCATATACGTCGGCGCACTCGAATCATGAACGGGAGAGCTTGGTGGCTGACCTGTACGACTTCCGCTTGGCATATGGCGACCTCACTTCCGTTGCGACGGGCATGTCCCCAAACGATGCGCTGATATTACGTAACCGACCGCCCGCCGGTTTTGACCGCTCGACCCTGAGCACCCACGAGCCCTTCCTGCGACATGCGTTCTCCGTGCAGTTTAACCGGCCGAGGGCGAGGAGGCAACCAGACGAGAGCTATCTTGCCGATTCTCCCCGGATGGGCCGACATGGGGGCCGCGGATATCGGGCCTCCGGATCTCGATATAACCCATGCCAGCCAGATCCGATTCTGAGGGAACCCGCCGGGTTGGGGACATGACAATCCGCGCTTTGCGCGCCCAGGCCACTGAGACCATCACGGCCGAGAGAGCAAGAACGATCTCTGACTCAAGATGATTCGCCGCGGACTGCGCACGGAACTGCCCCGAGAAGAACACGGAAGGCGCGATCACCGGGGGGAGTTATGCTGTACAATGGTCATGTGCGACCCGGCGGTCCGGCCGGGCCAGCCAATCAGGCGAGGTCAGTCCAAATGGCTCCCCAAAAAAGGATAGGGCGGCGACTTCTGATTACCTTCGCCGTATTGTGCGCCTGGGCGGCGCTGCCGGCGTGGGGCGTGCAAATCACTCGTGGGCCCTATCTTCAACTCCAGACCCCGGACTCGGTCAGCGTGGTGTGGTTCACGGATAGCACCTGCACCGGCGAAGTCGAGTGGGGCTTGACCGCGAGCTACGGTAATCTTGCCCAATCAACTCAGCCCGGCACCTATCACGAAATCGCGGTGACGGGCCTGTCCCCGGACACGCTCTACCACTACCGCGCTCGCAGCGACGGCACGCCCCTCAGCGGTGATGCCACTTTCAGGACCGCCCCGCCGCCCGGTGCCTCGGCTGTCTCGTTCAGTTTTGTGGGGGATTCGTGCAGCGCCCCGAGCAACTGCGCGGCAACCTATAATGCAATGCTGTCGCAATCGCCTAACGGGTTCTGCTTGACTCTCGGTGATCTGGCAGGTCGCGGTGAGGACAACATCACCGACTACTGGCAATCGCACTTCTTCACGCCGGCGGCCGGCTTCATCAAACACATTTGCATGTATACAGCCATTGGAAATCACGAGCTGTACGATGAAACGGCCACCTACGTGTATCCCGCCCGGTACCTGGCCAATTGGTCGCTCCCAAAGGCTAGTTCGGGCACCGAATTCTACTACTCGTTCGACAAAGCCCATGTGCATTTCGCGAGCATCGACACGTTCTGGTCCTCCTACGGTGTGGGTTCGGCGCAAAGCAACTGGCTGGCCGGCGACCTCACCGGTACCACCCAGCCATGGAAGATCGTCTTCGGGCACAACGGCCCGTACGTCAGCGAGGACGGAGGCTCGAACGGCAGCACGACGATGCGAACCAGCCTGGTACCGCTTTTCGAGCAGCACGGTGTCGATCTTTATCTGCACGGCCACTACCACAACTATCAGCGCAACGTCGTCAACGGCGTGTGCTACATCGATCAGGGTACCGGTGGCCAGCCGTGGTCGACGAAGCATGCCGATGACAGCCAGCCCTACGTTCGGGCGTACGCGGACCAGTATTACTGCTTCACACGCCTCGATATCCAGGGCAGCCGCCTGCTTGGCCGGTGCCTCAAGACCTCAGATGGGACCGTTCTGGACGGTTTCCAGATCGACAAGCCGGCCATCGCGATGCCCTGGCAGGATGCCTTTCCGGCCGCCGGCCCACAACTGAACTGGATCGCCCCGTGGAACTTCGGGAGTCAGTGCGGGCTCGTTGCCCGTCCCGGCAACCCGAGCGGGGATGGATATGTATTCGAGGTCGCTGACACCAGCGGCCACCAGTACGCCTACCCGATGCTGGCCGATGAGGCGCTCACCAATCAGAGCATTGAAGCCCAGGTATACTACGACAACAGCACATCCGTGAAGAACCGGTTCGGCGTTGGCCTGCGCGGCCGCCTGTTCTTCTCCGCGGCCGAGCGTAGCTACTACGCGCTCGCATTTGTGCGCAATGACAACCTGGCGGCCGACGGCCACTGTGTGCTTATAAGGCGGCAGAACGAAATCGAAACCGTGCTGGCAAACTGGACCTACCCGGACGTAGCCGGCTGGCACAAGATGCGGCTTTCCATGGAGGGACAGGAACTGAGCGTTTGGGTCGACGACCAACTGTTGACCGCGACCCCGATCCATGATAGCTCGCTGTTGAAGGGCCGGCCGTTCATTTACAATTACCGGAGTAGCATCAGCGGAGCCAAGACCCTCGTGGACAACGTGACCATCGGTCCGGTGGTCGAACCACCGGTGATCAGCCAACACCCCGTTTCGCAAACCGTCTACTTGGGTGAGACCGCCGTGTTCAGCGTGACCGCAAGCGGCTTTCCGCCCGTAAGTTACCAGTGGCAGAAGGATTTGATTGACTTGGCCGAGGCAGGCCATTGCTCAGGCGTCACGACTGCTCTGCTGACTGTGTCGAACGCGGATGGGTCGGACGTCGGCTTCTACCGCTGTGTCGTGAGCAATTCGGAGGGCAGCGCAGCGTCCAACGCGGCATCGCTGACTGTCGAGGGGCCGAGGCCGGTCCAGGCCGATTTCGACCAAGACGGCGACGTCGATCAGGAGGATTTCGGACACTTTCAGTCATGTCTGTCCGGGTCCGGCACGTCGCAAAACGAGCCCAGATGCCAGAACGCCAAGTTCGACGGCGACAACGACGTGGACGAAAGCGACTTTGCCCTGTTCCGGCAGTGCATCAGCGGCAGGGGCGTATCGGTTGATCCAAGCTGCATGAAGAGTTGACCCCCCGGGCAGCCGCCGGCTTTGGTCAGCTACTCCTCGGCCGGATCCTCGACGGCTTCATCAGCCTCAGCGGAGTTCTCTGCCAGCCACCCTCGTGGAATGTAGAAATCGTCCGGGTCGTAGGCCGTTTTGGCCATCCGTTGTGTCTTGGCCGACAAGTTCGCAGGAGGTGCCGGCGGTGTGCCGCCCACGCACCAAGACAGCATCGTGGCGGCATCCTGGTATCCGATCGCCATGATCGAGGGATGCAGATCGGCCACCTTGTGCCACTGGTCGCTAAGCATTTGCCGGGCGCTCGCGGTGATGTCCATCAGGTCCTGAATGTCAGCAGTGTGCCGCAGGCCAAGGAGATGGCCGAGTTCGTGACTGGCCACGTTCGCCAATACCTGGGCAATCTGCTCCTGCGTCGGCCACAAGGTGCTGAACAGCGAGAACGTGTCAGTGTAAATGATCGCGTTTTGCGTGCTGTCTCGATTGAACGGATCGACGTTGTCGGCCAGCCCGAGATAGCGGTCGCTGTAGGTGCCAAAGTGAATAACGGTCAGGTCGCCGGCCGGGATGTTCGGATCACCGGCCAGGTAGAAGACGACGTTGAGGCCTGCATAGTCCTCGCGGACCATTTGCAGGATGGACTGGATGACCTCCTGGGTCTTTCCGGCGAAGCGCGAATCAATGGTGGCCACATCAAACGGCGGCACGTTGACCGGTGCCTGGCGTCCGATTCGAACTCCGGAGGCCCCGATGAAGTTCAGCACTACCATCTGCGGATTGGGCTGCGGAACACCCACGTTCGGTGTGACACTGATGCCGACATTGTACAGTCGGGTCGCTTCCGATAAGGAACGCGTGCCGGCGATGGCATAAAGCGTGTCGACCGAGTCGCGCAGAACCAGGTCGATGCGTCCGGGAGCCGCGGTTCCCCGCGAGTAATCCACGTAGCCCAGCAGGTTGAAGCCGCCGTCAAACAGCCCGAGCACGACGTCACTGCCGGCGCTGGCAGCGAGCTCGGCAACCACCCGGTCACCGGCGTTCACCGGTCCAAGCGCAAAGACGTCGAAGTCGAAGCTGCCCTTGGCCGCTATGCTTCCGACCAGCGTCACCTGGCCATCGAAAACAACTGCATTGGCCGCAGCCATGTCGTCGTTGGGTTCGACCTCATTGATTTGCGGTCCGGAAAGCGGTTGTGGTGCGGGGAATGACAGAACTTGATCTCCCCAGCCGCTGAAATCAAGTGGCAGGCATCCGACCAGGCATGCCGGCACGACGGATGAGAGTATGGCGATCCGAATGAATGAGGCAGAGCGCGACACGGTTGTCCCCCCTTGCAACGTGCGAAAGCTGTCGTCAAAGCACTCTTTGGTTCCGCGGCCAGACCCGCCGCGGTGCGGAGGTGGCTCGCTTTCCCCGTGAGCAACTTGCTCGCAGGGAAAACTTACGATTCAGTTGCCCCACCGGGCAAAGAAGACAGGCAATTCAGGCAAATTGGCGCGAGCGGAGAAACAGGACGTCTGATATGATGTTGCTTTCCTTGTTTTCAGGGAACCTTTACCTATCGGTCTTGGCCGTCAAGAGATGATCGGACGTGCCGATAACGGTGGAAGCACGGGAGATTGCCAACGAATGAATGTGCGCCAACTCCGAGAACTGTTTCCGATAACGCGAAGGTACAACTTTCTGAACGCCGCGGCGGTGGCCCCGCTCAGCAGTCCGGCGTCCCAGGCCATGTGCCGCTACATCGAACATACTTGCGGGCAGGCCACGATCGGCGCGGATTTCTATATGAATGCCGAGCAAACCCGCTCCCTCGCCGCCGCCTTGATCGGTGCCGATCCCGATGAGGTCACCTTCACGAAAAACACCACCGAAGGCATCGGCTGGGTGGCCGGCGGGTTGCCCTGGCGGGCCGGAGACAACGTCGTGATCACGGCGGTGGAGTTTCCGGCCAACGTTTACCCATGGATGGGGCTCGGCAGGCAGGGCGTCGATCTGCGAATGGTGAAGGAGGTCGACGGACGCGTGCCGGCGGAGGACGTCATCGCGGCCATCGATGAGCGGACGCGCGTGGTGAGCGTCTCAGCCGTCCAATACGCCAGCGGATTTCGCATGGATCTGCCACGCCTGGGGCAGGTTTGCCGTGAGCGAGACGTTCTTCTCTGCGTGGACGCGATCCAGGCCCTGGGAGTCTTGCCGATCGATGTTCGAGCGATGCAAATCGATTTCCTCTCGGCCGACGGGCACAAGTGGTTGTGCGGGCCCGAGGGTTGCGGCATCTTCTACTGCCGGCGCGAACTGCTTGACAGGCTGACGCCGGTTTTTGCCGGTTGGTTGTGCATGGAGGACGCGCTAGACTTCGGCAACTACCGTTTTGAGTTCCTGCGATCGGCCCGCAAGTTCGACACCGGCAGTTACAATCTCGCGGGCATCTGCGGCCTGGGCGCGTCGATTGAGATGTGGCTCGAAGCAGGGATCGATGTCGTGGCCCAATGGGCGCTCGCGCTGACCGATCGGCTGGTCGAAGGCGTGAGGGGCAAGGGCTACCGGGTGGTTTCATCCAGACTCCCCGGTGAGGCCAGCAGCATCGTCGCATTCGTCTCAGACCACCACGACCATGGAGAGATCCGAAAGCGTCTGCAGGAGCAACACCGCGTCATCATTTCCTGCCGTGAAGGCCGTCTGCGCGCCAGCCCACATGCTTACAACACGCTCGAGGAAATCGACCAACTGATCGAGTTGTTGCCGGGGCACTGAGGAGAGCGGTCAGCCATCAGCATGTAGCTGTCGGCAAGGCAAGACGCAAGTCGCTCGACTGATCACTGAGAACTGATAACTGACTACTTCTTCTCCCCATTCCCGACGGTAATCCCCAGCACGTTGGCGACCGGCCTTTCCCGCCCGTCACTGGGTTTATTGAGGATCTTATACTCGTTGGTTTCCGGATCGCGCATGACCATGACCGAACTGCCGCCGCCGTCGAGATTAACCGCCGTGTGGCAGCCAAGGCGGATCATTTCCTTGGCGAGTTCCTCGTAGCTCATGCCGATCGACGCGCCCGGCCGGCGACCATCGACCACCAGGATGGTTAACCGGTTTTTTTTCTTGTCCAGACCGACAACCGTTCGGGGATGTCTGGCTTTGCTCTCGTGCCGCACCGGCTTGCCGTTCTCAACCAGCATCACGTTGCCTGCGACAACCTCGGCCGCGTCAGACGGTGGCCGGTCGATCATCTCGATCGAAACACGTCCGTTCTTACGAACGATCAGGCAGGGCGTCTTCTTCTCGGCAACGGACCAAGCCTTTCCGTCCGTCACCGCCGGCCCGATCGCGTTGGCCCAGACCTCGGGGCGATATGACGGCTGAGCTGCGGAGCTGGCGGGCTTGGGAATGCTGAAGAAATCGCCGTTGACCGCCAGGTCGAATCGCTCGCGGGACGCAACCTTGCTTGGAACCATCAGCGTCGTCTCCCACTCGCCGGGCCCGTCCGGGTCAGGCCCGCCCGGGGCAACATCGACACGCACTTTCGGGTCGGCCAAATCCACCTGAGCAATAAACAGGCGCATGGGCGGATCCTGACGGGTTTCCTGCACGTATGTGATTCCCGGGTAAGGCCGCTCGCCGGGAAACTCGGCCAGGGCAATCCAGGGCCAGAGTGAGACAACTGGAATGAGGACGCTGATGATTTGTTTGCCTCTCATGGATGCATTCATACCACAGACAGGGCTTTCGCGACAAGGCGATGCGCGCTACTCGACTTGAATCACTGAATGCCTCGACGCTGCAGAAGAGCCCCGAGCCAACTTGTTCAACCATCAGCCGAAGAAGGACGCGAGATCATCTGCGAGCCGGATGCGCTACGCCCGCCGAGGCTTGAGGTTCTGCTGTTGCGGTCGTCCAGGCGGCCGAGTACGGTATTCGGGCAGATATCGCAATCTTGGTTCTCAAGCTGACCGCTGAAAGCTGACGGCTGACAGCTTCTTTTAGGAGATCTTCCATGTCCCGCATCACTCGTCGTCACTTTATCAACAGTTCCATGGCCGCGGCCGCCAGCTCGGCCGTCTGGTCATCATTGGCCGCCCCCCGGTCCGTGCTGGGGGCCAACGAGAAGATCCGCGTCGGCCTGATCGGCAGCGGCGGGATGGGCCGGGGCGACATTCTGACTTTTCTCAAATATGGCGACGTCGAGTGCCCGATCATCTGCGACGTGGACGACAAGATGCTAGCCGAGGGCGTCAAGGAGATCGAGAAAGCCCGCGGCAAGGCCCCCGAGACGGTGAAGGACTTCCGCACGGTCATCGACCGCAAGGACGTTGACGCCGTCGTCGTGGCCACGCCCGACCACTGGCACGCCATTCCGACGATCATGGCTTGCCAGGCCGGCAAGGACGTCTACTGTGAGAAGCCCTTGGCCACCAGCGTCGGCGAGGGCCGGGCGATGCTGAATGCCGCCCGCAAGTACAACCGCGTGGTGCAGATGGGCACCCAGTGGCGCAGCAACCCGGACTTCACCGAGGCGATTGCGTACGTTCATTCCGGCAAGCTGGGTAAGATACGCATGGTCCGCTGCTGGGCCTATCTGAACTGGGTCCACAGCGTCGGGAAGCCGGCCGACCAAGACAAGGCCCCGGACGGTGTCGATTATGACATGTGGCTCGGGCCGGCGCCCAAACGGCCGTTCAACCCGGCAAGATTCCATTTCAGCTTCCGCTGGTTCTGGGATTACGCCGGCGGCCTGATGACCGACTGGGGCGTGCATCTGATCAACATCGCCCTCTGGGGCATGAAGGTCGGGATGCCCGAGCGCGTCTCCTCGTCCGGAGGCAAGTACATCTACGACGACATCTCCGATACGCCCGACACGCAGTTCGCCGTGTACGAATACCCCGGCTTTGCCCTGATATGGGAGCACCAGATGACCGCAGGCTGCGGCGTCGACGGCAAGGAGCACGGCATCGCATTCTACGGCACCGAGGGAACGCTGACTGTCGGGGCTTACGGCTGGGAAGTCGCGCCTGCGGTGAAGGACAAGCGGGTGCCATCCGAGGAAGAACCTCTCCCCGCCGAGAAGCACGAGAGCAAATTCGCGGAGGCCGGCCGTCCGCAGCACGTTCGCAACTTCCTGGATTGCATGCGATCGCGGCAGCGCCCGGTCGAGGATTTCGAACTCGGCCACGCGATCAGCACCGCCGCCCACTTGGGCAACCTGGCCCTGCGGAGCAGGTCCACGATCATCTGGGACGCCAAGAACGAGCGACCGGTCGGCCGAACCGATCTGGACGACCTGCTCCGGTATCCGTATCGGGCACCATGGAAGCTGGAGGTGTAGCAAGCGGCGCCGACGCCCCCGTCAGCACTCCCTCATGATCCGCTCGGCCCGTTAACCATTACCGCGAAACCATTTATGAGCGGCGGCTTCGCCTGTCTGATGGACTGCCCGTCCACGCGCCTCTCGTATGACACATGGCAATGGGACGCAGTTGGCAGTATATAGTCATCTTCGTTTGCGTGTTCCTTGCCCCCGCTGTGACGGAGTAATGACCATGATGCAATCGTTGGTGATTGGACTGTGTGTAATCGTATTACTGGTGACCAGCGGGCTGGCGGCCGAGCCGGCCAACAAGCACTATCCGGTCAACCGTGAACCGCTGCTTCAAAGCAAGTTTGTGCCCCTACCCTTGGGAACCGTCAGGCCCGAAGGTTGGCTCAAAGATCAACTGACTGTCCAGGCCAACGGATTGACCGGCCGCCTCGATGAGTTCTGGCCCAGCCTGGCCAACAACGCCTGGAGAGGCAGCAAGGACAAGGATGCAGAAGCCTGGGAGCGAGGGCCTTACTACCTCGACGGTTTGGTTCCCCTGGCGTATCTGCTCAACGACCAGCGTTTGATCGCCAAGGTCAAGTCGTGGATCGAGCCGATCATCGCCTCGGCCAGACCGGACGGATGGTTCGGCCCTGAGAAGAACACCGATCGCTGGCCCCTGGCGGTGGCGATGAAGGTGTTGATCCAATACCAGGAGGCCACCGGCGACCCGCGCGTCATCCCCTTGCTGCAGAACTACTTCAACTACCTGAAGGCGGCCCCCCCAGACTGGCCCGACAAGGAGTGGCGTGGCGTCCGGGCGATGGAAAACATCATCACGGCCTATTGGCTCTACAACCGCACCGGCGACAAGACCATCCTGGAAGTGGCCGACTCGATCTACAACAACAGCTTCAAGTGGACCGACTACTTTCTCAACTTCCCGTACACCGATGACGTCATGGCCATGGGTGTCAAGTACGGCCACCCCACCCACGTGGTGAACATTGCGATGGCCGTCAAGCACCCCGGTATGCGGTACATTCAGGCTCACGACCCGAGACTGGTAGAAGCCGTCAAAACCGGCTTGGCCAGCCTCGACAAATACCACGGGCAGGTGACCGGGCGCTTTGCCGGCGATGAACATCTTTCCGGCCGACGCCCGACACAAGGCACCGAGCTATGCGCCGTGGTCGAGTTCATGTTCTCCCTGGAAAATCTCGCGGCCCAACTGGGAGATGTGTACTATGCCGACCGCCTGGAAATGCTGGCCTACAGTGCCAATCCCGGCACGTGCACACCGGATTACTGGGCCCATCAGTACGACCAGCAGGCCAACCAGGTGCTGGTCAGCGTGGCCAAACGCCGCTGGAGTACGAACGGCGACGCATCGAACGTCTACGGGCTGGAACCGAACTTCGGTTGCTGTACCGCGAACATGCACCAGGGCTGGCCAAAATTCGTGGCTCACCTGTGGATGGCAACGCACGACCAGGGTCTTGCGGTCATCGCCTACGGCCCCAGCATCGTGAAAGCGAAGGTCGGCGAGGGGGTCGAGGTGACGCTCGTCGAGCTGACGGACTACCCGTTCGACGGCTTGGTCCGCATCCGCATGGATTCGCCGCAACCCGCGAAGTTCCCGCTACACCTGCGGATCCCGGCATGGGCTGCCGGCGCCCGGATCAAGACTCCAGAACAGACCGTCGACACGCGGCCGGGGTCATTTGCCGTTGTCGATCGACTCTGGAAACAGGGCGACATGCTTGAAGTGACCTTGCCGATGAACCTGAGAACCGAGACTCGCTACAACAACGCGGTTTCGATCCTCCGGGGGCCGCTGTACTTCTCGCTCAAGATCGGCGAGCAGTATAAGGAGATTAAGCGGCATCACGAGACGCTGCCGGCAATCGACTGGTCGATCGAGCCGACGACCCCCTGGAACTACGGCCTGCTGGTCGATCGCGAGAATCCGGAAAAGTCGATCGCCGTCGAAAAACGCTCGATCAGCAAGTTGCCGTTTGATCAGCGCAACCCGCCTGTGGTCCTCAAGGCCAAGGGGCGGCTGATCCCCCAGTGGGGCATGGTGGACAACTCGGCCGACGATCCGCCCGTCAGTCCGGTGACGTCGGACCAGCCTTTGGCTGACGTTGAACTCATCCCCTACGGCAATACGCGCCTGCGGGTGACGGAGATCCCCGTCCTCGCGCAGTAGTCGCGACGAATTGAACAGCCAAGGAATGACGAATGTCGAAATCCGAATGACGAAGGAATGACGAAACCCGAATGTCGAATTGCCCAAGGCCGGTGTTCGACGTTCATCATTCGGGCTTCATTCGTCATCCGGATTTCGTCATTCTGGATTTCTCACCCGTGGTCTCGCAGCACAGGAGCATCACGCATGCGGTCTCTGCCCGTGACACTTGCCCTTCTCGGCTTTGCCGCCCCGGCCGCGCCCGCCACTACCTTCATCGTGGTCAACCGCGGAGAATACAAGTCCGCCGAACAAGCCGGCAACGACGAAGCCAACGTCAAGTGGGACGATGGAGACGATGCCGACGACGTCATCTGCACGGAGAATTTCGCGGCCCTCGAACTGCAACGATACCTGCGAATGATGGCCGGGCCGGAAGGGCAAGAAGACTACCGGATCGTCGATGACGATCACTTGCCTGCAAAGGGCGAGATCATCCTGCTCGGCAACCCGCAAACAAACAAGGCGGTGAAGCTGCCGCCTGCAGACTTCGGCGACCTCGGACCGGAAGGCTACATCATCCGGAGCGCAGAGCGGTCGACGCACATCGGCGGTGAGCGACGAATCGGCACACTCTACGGCGTCTACCGCTTCCTCGATCACCTGGGTGTCCGGTGGCTGTCACCCGGCAAGATCGGCGAGGAGATCCCCGATCGTCGGCTACGCAGTCTGGACCGGTCCTTGAACATCAAAGAGAAACCGGCTTTTGTCTCGCGCGGGTTTCACGCCTGGGAAGATCGCGGTGATCCGGAGTTCTTTGACTGGATGGCCCGTAACCGGATGAACTACTGGTGCGTCCAAGTGCCCGACAAGGCCGCCCTCAAGAAACGCGGCATTCAGATGAACTGCGGCGGGCATCTGCTCACGCACCGGTTTATCAGCCCGGACGCTGCGTATCCCTACAACCACAGCGGCTTTGCGGGTGACGATGACCGTCCGGCCGACCCATATCCGGTCAGCCCCGATTTCAAGGGCGATGCGGATGAAGACGGCAAGCTCAGCTACAGCGAGGCCCACCCCGAATGGTACGGCTTCATCGGCGGCAAGCGGAGCTTTCGCATCCGGGACGATTTCGGCGACAACTTCTGCACCTCCAATCACCACGCATGCGACGAGTTTTTCAAGAACCTCGTGAAAGACTTGATAGACGGCGAGTGGAAGGACGCCGACAGCATCAACTTCTGGACGCTCGACGCCGGCAAATGGTGCCAATGCGACTCATGCAAGACCCTCGGCACCCCGACGGATCGCAATCTACTGCTGGTGCACCGGCTGCGACAGGAGACAGAACGGGCGACCCAGGAAAACCGCCTGCACCGCAACATCCGCATCTACTTCCTTGCATACTCCGACGTCATCGAACCACCGACCCGGCCGCTGCCGGACGACTTCGACTACGAGAACTGCATCGCGACGTTCTTCCCCATCCGGCGCTGCTATGTCCACCGCTTCGACGATCCGGCCTGCACCGAGTTCAACCGCAGCTACATGAACCACTTCATCAACTGGTTCGTCAATCCGGACCGCCATTACCGCGGGCAGATCTTCATCGGCGAATACTATAATGTGAGCCGATACAAGTGCCTGCCAATCGTCTTCGAGCGGACCATGTCTGTGGACATCCCTTATTACTTCGAGCAAGGCGCCCGGCACATGCACTACATGCACTGCACGACCAGGGATTGGGGCACCAGGACTCTGACCAACTGGCAGTTCGCCCGCATGCTGTGGGATCCGAAGCTCGACAGCAAGGCCCTGCTCGATGACTACTTCGCCCACCGGTATGGTCCGGCTGCCGGAAAGCTGCGAGAACTGTACGGCATACTCGACACCGCTTTGTGTAACGCCACGCCGCTGAAATACCATCTGGTCGACCGGCTCAACCGTGATAACAAGGAGCTCTTCCCGACACGTCACCTCAAGCATGAGGCCGCGCGTTTTGACGCCGACGACGGGCCCGATCTGGTCGAGATGGTCGCATCCATCGACAAATGTGTGAAGCTGATGGAGGAAGTGCAGTCGCAGCAGTGGCCGGAGCGCGTGCGGTCGCGAATCATGGAGGATGCCGGCCCCATCCGTTACGCTGCTGACACGTTGCACTTCTTCGACGCGCTTGTCCGGGCCCGCCGGCTTGTTCAGGCCGGCCGTCGAGACAAGGCCAAGACCCTGCTGCCTGAAATGAAGCGTCTGGCGAAGGCCCTTGAAGCCGATACCACCAGCATGAAATGGTCATCCTCGCATGCCAGTGCCGCGAACGGCCTGGAAGCCAGCCTCGTCAGAAAGGCTTACGAGCAAATGGTATCGGAGTTGACCGAAGACCCGAGATGAAGCCCGGGCAGCGCCAAGGTGATGGCGATGGATTGCCTGATCGAGGGTTCGTTGGTGGATGAGGAACTCGGTACAACGACCCCGGTGCCGGAGGCATCGGCTCCTCATGCGGCGCAAGGATTGAAGCTTCTGACGAAGGTATGCCCACGGTGGCAGCCTGAGAACCTGGCGGCCCTCTGTCGCCACGGCCATTCGCCATCCGAGCATCCTCAAGCATCAGATTCAGGTTGCCGCCCAGCCGTGACCGGCATGGCTGGTGATCTGCTTTACAACCTTACGGCCAGAGAGGGGTGCGGCTTGCGCGCATGTTTCTCGATCGCAGAGCACTTGGGTTGCGGCCCGCAAAAAGGCGGTCTGCCTTATGTTTGTCCAGAGAGGCACTGCGGCGGCGAGGTATCCCAACCCCTGAGCCCCATGGTACCGCCCCGGGCCAAGTTGCCGGTTCGATGATTTCCGTTCGCTGGTCCCGGATTCCGGCTTGTGGGCGCGGACCCTCCCGCATTTACGCCTTGCCGCGGATCGTGTACCTTTGTCTCTGGCGGCCGGGTGGTATCACGGTCACAGGTAGGCACGAGCAGGATCGATGGTCGAGGATTGGGAAGTATCACGGACGACGGGCAGGTGCGCGGCGTCGGATCGGGTGCTGGCCGAGGGTGAGGCCTATTACGCGGTGTTGCTCGAGACGGCGAGCGGGTTTGAACGCCGCGATTATGCCGTCGATGTCTGGCAGGGCCCACCGGAAGGCACGTTCTGTTATTGGCGAGGCCGGGTGCCGGTTCGCGAGAAGAAGCCGGGCACCTACGCGGTGGATATGGCCATCTTGTCGCAACTGTTCACACAACTGGAAGACGCCCAATCGGAGTCGAAGCAACAATTGCGCTTCGTCCTCGCCCTTCTGCTGATGCGCAAACGGCTGCTGAAGATGGACCGGAGTACGACCGAAGAAGGCCGTGAGTACTGGCACCTGCGGATGAGCAGCGACCAGACCGTGCACCGGGTGCTCAACCCCCGGCTGGAAAAGGAACAGATCGAGCGGCTCAGCGCCCAGCTCACGGCCATTCTCAGCGGCGAGGTTGATGCCCTGCAGGTGGTCGAACAGCCGGATACCGAACCATCCCCGGCCGGCGATGAAGAAAACCGATCTTACGGAGCAGTCGAGACTGATGCCCAGTCAACCTGATCGCTCATTCAGGCCCGGTGCGGGCCGGCTGCCGGGAGTGGCCAAGCCTGGATCGTTTGCCCAACTTGCGGGGATGCTTGTCTTGGCCTGCGGGATCGCCGGATGCCCACGTGTCGAGCCCGGGCTCGGCCCGCCCGAAGAGCCGTTGCCGCTGCAAGCGGTGATTGAGCGAGTGAACTGGAACAGCGGGCGGATGGATTTCTTGTTACGGGGAGTGAACGGGTCGGCTGTCGGGCGGTGGCGGCGCAGCTCTGACGACACCACCCCAAGCACTTCCTTCGACATGAAAGTAGTCTTGCTTTATCGAAAGCCGCGCAACCTTTATTTACGGATGGAGCACACGCTGGGCGGCATGATCGAGGCCGGCTCCAACAGCCGTGAGTTCTGGGTCTGGGAGCGGGCCAAGGAGAATCGCTACTATTGGGGCGAGCACCAATGGCTGACGAATGACGCTGAGATTGACCTGCCCGTGCGGCCGGACGTGTTGCTTGACGTTCTGGGCGTCGGCGATTTGCCCACTGATACTACCGGCTCGCAGGGCCCGGTACTCTGGGTGTGTGAGAACGGTTACCAGCTTGTTTTCCTGGATTACGACGAACAGGGACAGGGGTATATCAGCAAAGTGATGGAGATTGGCCGGCGCGAACCCTACCTGGTGCAGAGAATTCTCTATTTTCATCCTGACGGCCGGCCGGTGATGCAAGTGTTGCTGTCCGACTATCGGTTGGTCGAAGGGAGTGAGGTGCGCGCCCCCCACAAGATCGAGATGAATTCGATGGAAGCGGGAAACGACAATCACATGACTCTGCGATTTCCCTCGTTGAAACGTTTTGACCAACCGGCGGCCGACCAGTTGTTTGTTTCGCCGATGCAGAAGGGCGGTGCGGGCCTCAGCTACGTGCGCCGCGTGGATGGATGGAAAGCCCAGCGGCAACCGGTGAGCCGGCCGGCTCCCAAGACGGCCCCCGCGGCCGACACCGCCACTTCCCGGTTCCCGCAAACGAGCCGGCCGTGCGAGCCCGCGACGCAGCCAGATGCGGTGGAAACACGATGACCGACTCGCCGAGGTTTCCGAAGATCATTTGCTGGTTGACGGCACTGGCGGCCGTGGGAGCGCCAACGGCTGCGGCCCGGGCCGAGCGGGCAATTGTTCAACTGCACGCATCGGGGGGCGAGCACGTCCTTTGGCTGGTCACCGGCATCCGCGAACCTGGCGGACAGACGCTGCTACAATGGTTCTCCTATCTGGATAAGCCGGACGATCCGCCTCGCGCGGCACCGGTCTCTCCTCAGCTCGGCCGGATCGCCCGCGTCGCCACGGTCCAGGATACGATTCACGTCTTCTTTGCCGACGGCGTTCATTACTCCTATTCGAAGTCGGGCGATCGTCGCGAGCTGCGCCTGCCGGAATCCGCGGTCCCGGCGGCGATTGCCGGAACACCCACCGGTCGGCCGCCTTTGCTATGGGCCTTGGTCACCTCGCACACGGCCGGCCGCGTTGAGGCTGAGTGGTTGGAACAGCAACGGCGTCAGGCCTCCAAGCCGGCGACCCGAGAGCTCGGACGGTCTTCACCAGCTTCCTCCTTACCGGTGATTGAAGAACCAAAACGCACGACTCAATCACTGGGCGGTTACTCCCTGGTTCGATACGACGGTTTGGGTTGGCGTCCCGGCTTCGACGCCGCTCCGGAATTCACGACGGCGGCCCGCGTGTGGTTGTGCGCCCACGAGAACCGTCAGATTCTTCTGTGGCAGGTGGACGCCAAGTCTGATGAGATTCTCTCGTCGTGGAGGATCGACGACCAGTGGCGGGCGAACGAAACACTGAGACTGCCTGAGGCCCCGACGGCTGCTTTCGCGATGTCCAGCGGCAACGACCTGTTGTTTGCCGCGATCATACGTGAGCGGATTAACGCCGGGGGGCTGCGATGCTGGGTGTGGCGGATGTCACCGCCCAACACGGGTATGCGGGGAGAATGGCTCGCCGTCTCTTCGCCGGTCCTGGACGATGGGAAGCCGCTCGAGATGGACGCGGGGGCTGCGGTGGCGGCTTTTGGAGACTATCTCGCGGTGGTCCGGCCGGCAGGCAACAAGGCGGAGGCAGGCTTATGGTCGTTAAAGGATGGCAAGCCGGCCAAACCGTTTGTGGATGTCCCCACAAGGCAGGGGGAACCCAAACCTCCCTCTTCGTATCGTAACCTGGCGGATGTCATCATCATTGGGGTGTTGATGGCGGTGGTCCTCGTGATTTTCCGCAGACGCCACGAGCATACCATAGCCCCGGCGATGTTGCCGGCCGAAGTGGTCGTGGCAAACCTGGGCAAGCGCGTGGTGGCGGCCCTCATCGACATGCTTCCGGCCATGATCCTCGTCGGTTGGCTCTGGCGGACGCCAATCGCGGATTTTTGGGACGACCTCTCCACGATCGGGCTCCTCGGACGATTCCCGAACGATATTCCCGTACCCCACGCGCTGTTCTGGGCCGGGTTGGCGTTTCGGCTGATTTATGCAGCGTACTGCCTTGTTTTCGAGCTATTCTGGTCGGCAACGCCGGGCAAGCGGCTGATGGGTTTCTCCGTTGTGACCGAGTCGCTCGACCGGCCCAGTCGTTTGCAGGTATTGGCCCGCAACCTGACCCGGCCATTGGAGCTCGAACCTGCCATGATCTTCTTCCTGGCGATTGTGTTCTTTACGCCTTACCGGCAGCGAATCGGCGATCTCTTGGCCAGGACCGTGGTGATTGAGGGCACTCCCCCCGCTAAGACAAACAGCCAGGAACTGCAGGACGACGCCGATCAGTAGGCTCTGACACAGCTTGCCGATCGCCGTCCCCCAGCGAAGCAGCCTCGCTACTTTTAGGCAGGTAAACAATCGTCCGTTGACCGAGTTGCGGTGGTCGGTCAAGGGCCTGTGACTTACTCGCCGCGTCCTGTAACGGGCGACCGCGACATCCGGCCGAACCATTACGGACCCGGCCTGCCCCGGCGGATCCCCGGGGTGGACAACCGTGCCCGGAAGCCGTAATAATGGAGCCCCCACCGGGCGTCGGGAGCGGTCTCGTGGCATCCGGTCGGCATGCGGGAGATTTCATTTGGCAGACCCAGACGTACCCAGCACCACCCCGGCGGCCACTTCGCCGCCGGTTTTGAATCGTGTGGACGTCCCGGCAGGACTGTGGACGCAGTGTCCGTCTTGTCAGGCGACCGTCTACCAGAAGGCGTTGGAGGAAAACCTTCACGTCTGTCCGGAGTGCGGATACCACCATCGCATTCCGGCCAGGACGAGGATCAGGCAGCTTGTCGACCCGGACACCTTCGAGGAGTTCCTGGGAGACTTGGTCAGCACCGACCCGCTGAAGTTCTCCGATCGCGGGAAGTACAAGGATCGACTTAAGCAGGCACAGGAAAAATCCGGCGAGATCGAGGCCGTCGTGACGGGTAAGGCCTTTATTCGCGGCCGACCGGTGATCCTGGCCGTCATGGATCCGTTCTTCATCATGGCTTCCATGGGCGCGGTCGTCGGCGAGAAGGTCACGGCTTCCCTCGAACGGGCCACGGACGAGAACATCCCGTTTGTCATCGTAACCGCCTCCGGAGGTGCCCGGATGCAGGAGGGTATGGTTTCGTTGGTCCAGATGGCCAAGACCGCCTCGGCCGTCGCTCGAATGGACGACGCCGGGGGATTATACATCGTGGTCATGACTGACCCGACCACCGCAGGGGTGGCCGCAAGCTTTGCATCACTGGGCGATATTCACTTGGCTGAGCCCGGTGCCATGATCGGTTTTGCGGGTCCGCGGGTGATCGAGAACACCATCAAAGCTAAGCTGCCCAAAGGATTCCAGTCCGCGGAGTTCATGCTCGAACACGGGTTCGTGGATCGGATCGTCCACCGAAGAAATCTGCGGACCGAGATTGCCCGGATCATTGACTACGCGGGCAAGTAAAGCCCTCGCCGCTCTCGTACAGCAGATTCTCCACCTTGGGTGGCCCCGGCTTTGCCATGTGTCCGCATAATTCGCGTGGGCCGATAACCGGCCGTCAGACGCCACTGTGATTCGTGTAGTCACCCGGCACCTCTTGTGAACCGATATAAACAATGCGTCCTGTGCCCGTATCAGGCTCAAAACGCACAATTGCAGGGCTCGAAAACCGCGGGGACAAACCCGATGGCCAACACGGATACTTCACCGATCTATAGCTCTTTGAAGGACGATCCCGACATGGTGGAACTGATCGAGGAGTTTGTCGGCAACCTGCAACATCGTGTTCAGGCGATCGAGCAAGCCGTGGCTTCGAACAACCCCGCCGAACTGGTGCGATTGGCACACCAGTTGAAAGGGGCAAGCGGCGGATTTGGCTTTGAAACGATCGGTGCCATGGCGGCGGCTCTCGAACAGTCGGCAAGAGCAGCCACGTGCGTCAGCGACGTCGCTGCGGAAGTCGCGGAACTGGTTTCCATGTGCCGACGGGCAACGGCGCAACCCGCACCTTGGTAATCGCCAAGACTGATTGAGCAGAAGCAGTTTCCTGTTCCGCTTCGACCAACGGTCGGATCGTTTACTCCGTCGCCACCGCGATACCGACATTATTGTTTCGCCCGAAGTCAACACAACAATGTGGCGAAATGCGGCAACTGCGACCGCCGGAAGTGCGCGGTCAGACGATTGACTCCCCGCCGGCGCTACTCGCCTTCGCGCCGATCACGTCGGAAGACGAAGCCGGCATCACTTCCCCATAAAACGAATCGCCGCAAGACCCTGGACTCGCGTATTCCAGTCCGGAGTTTCGCGGCGATCGGCGCCGGCTGCTCCCAAGGAGCCTCTCAACGCAATGGTTCGTTTCGGCTGTCATCCGTCGCGAATCGTGGCATTGCGACGGCCGAACCCTGTGGGCTTACTTCTTCTTCTTGGGAGGCTTCTTGCCGGCGGTCCCAAGGATCGCATCCTTGCATGCCTTGGCAACACGGAACTTCACGACCTTCTTGGCCGGGATCTTGATCGCTTCGCCGGTCGCCGGATTGCGGCCCATACGGGCTTTCCGATTGACCAGCACGAGCTTGCCAAGACCCGGCAGCGTGAAGCTGTTCTTGGCCTCCTTGTAGGCCAGTGTCGCCAATTCTTCCATGAACAGCATTGCCTGCTTGCGGGTAATCCCAACCTTTTCTGCAAGCGTCTTGGCGGTGGCCGATTTCGTAAGTTTGGCCATTACAAACCTCCTTGCAAAAGACCCGGGCCGCCCACCGGCCCGATTTGTGACGAATATTACTGACCTTTTGTCGGTTCGTCCAGCGAAAACCCTTGAAAATATTGGATTTTTTTGTGGCCGATGACACGCAAGCAAGTTTTATCAAGGGTTTTCACAGGAGGACATGGTCGTTCCGTGGCAATCCTAAGGCGGTCCGCCTTTTGGTGGGCCGCAACCCAAGCGCACTGCGATCCAGAGACATGTGCGCAAGCCGCACAGACGTCTGGCCGTGAGGTTCCAAGGTCCTTCCGGGGCGTTGGACGCCGTCCCTGTACCCGGCAAAACGGCCCCTGAATATGCCGGACTGTATCGGGCATTCGCTGGAAAACCGTCGATTTTCCGCCGGTTTTGAAGGCGTCTGCTTAGCTGCCGGTTGTTCCTGCCGCTTCGAGACTCGCGGAAAAGATCGTTTGGCTGCTCAAGAGCGCCCGACATGCGGTGATGCTCGATGGCGAGGGATGACCCCTGCGGCAGCCCGAATCCTACGTGGTGTAATCGGCATTGATCGCGATGTATTCCCGCGACAAATCACAGGTCAGCACCCGGTCGGCTGCCTTCCCCGCTCCAAGGTCGATCATCAAGCTCACGTGAGGTTGCCTCATCGCCTCGGCCAGCTTGACAAGATCAAGGCGGGGAGCAGGAGCGCCTTTGGCAAAGAGCAGGTCCTTGCCAAGTCTCACGGTTACCTTTTCCGGGCGAAAGGTCACAGAGGTCGCCCCGATGGCTTGGACGATCCGACCCCAATTGGGATCTCCGCCATGGACCGCCGTCTTGACCAACGGGCTGACGGCCACCGCCCGTGCCACCGCATGGGCATCTGCGGGAGACTTTGCGCCCCGGACGATCACCTCCAGCACCTTGGTGGCTCCTTCTCCATCGCGGACGATCTGGTGGGCGAGCGACTCGCAGACGGCTCTCAGGGCCTTGGAAAATGAGGCCGTTTGTCGGGTGTTGAGATCGCCGGCCGCCCCGCTGGCCATGATGGCCACCGTGTCGCTGGTGGACTGGCACTCATCCACAGTGACCCGGTTGAAGGTTGGTGCAACCGCCTCTTTCAGCAGTCTCTTGAGCACTGCCGGCGGCACCCCGGCATCAGTCGTCAGGAAAGCCAGCATGGTCGCCATATTCGGGGCGATCATTCCGCTGCCCTTGCAGCAACCGGCAACGGTGATCAGGGTCCGCCCGATGCGCACCCGCTCGCAGGCCTGCTTCATCCGGGTATCCGTGGTCATGATCGCCTGGGCAAACCGCTCACCGGCCTCGGCCGATGCCGACAAGGTCTCAAGGGCGGCATCGATCCCCGGAAGGATCTTGTCCATGGGAAGAAATCGGCCTATCACCCCCGTGCTCGACGGCAAGACCTCAATCGGTTTGGCACCGATGCTTTCGGCGAGCCGCCGACACATGGCTCGGGCATCTGCGATGCCGCGTTTGCCCGTGGCCACGTTCGAGCAGCCGCTGTTAACCACGAGAGCCCGCAGACGGCCCCGGCGGGTGTGTTCCCGGCCGACAATGACAGGGGCCCCGCAGAAGCGGTTCGAGGTAAACATGGCGGCTGCCGGGCAGATGTCATCGGCGACCAGTACCGCGATGTCGAGCTTGTTGACCTGTTTGATCCCGCAGGCGGCCGCACCGGCCTTGAAACCCGCCGGAGCGGTGATGGTGTCGTTGTGCATGATCTCACACACCCAGCTTAGTTCATCCCAGTAAATCAGGAGCCGGTGCAAAGGGCAACGGAGCCATGTTGGACGACAGAGTCGAGGTCGCCGCAACGACCGAGACCTGCCGCGTTGTTTACCCTTTTCACACGCGCTCCGGGGCGAAACGGGGGAAAATGTTAGCATGAATCGGGCGTCAAATCACGCGAAGCCATGCTTATTCGCCCTTGGGGTCCTGCTCCCTGCCAAGCTGGGCAAGGAATCCGTCGGGGACCGGCTCGTCCTTGCGAGCGATATCCACCTTGGCAGGAACGGCCGGTCGAGCCTGCTTGGTCGACAGCAATCGCTCCATGGTTTCGGCCTTGGCTTGAGGGTCTGGTACAGCAGGCACCGCCTCTTCCACCGGCCTCACCAAGGAAGGTTCTCCGGAAGGGACCGTTGTCACTGCCTGCAGGGCCAGGCGGTAGTTGGCCCAGCTCCCCTTGGCGGCACTGAGGACAAGGAGGCCAGAGAGCAAGATGAGGATACCCTGGATGTCCGAGTGGATCAGCCAGACGATGCCGCAACCCACCAGCGCGGCCCCAATCAGGAGACTGACTAGTCCATCCACGATCAATGCCCACGGCCGGCCCGTCCAGCAGAGAAGCATAACCCCCAGGATCAGGAAGCCCCCTATCAGGAATGTCCAGACCACCACGTCGACAGACCAGTTGTACAGTTGTGAGCGACTGATCCCCTCGAGGCCGCTCCATCGCAAGTAGAATCCGATAGCCAGCAGCAAGGCTGCCTCTAACAGAGACCCCCTTGCGTTTCCCCGAACGATTGTTGCGGCGTTTTCGGACCGGCTGTACATGGCCAGGTGCCCTCCGGAGCCCCATGGGTTGTCTTTGCGGCCTTCACGTGCTCAAGACGGGATTTTACCCGACGCTCGGTTGTCCGGGCCAGCCGGCGCCCCTGTGGATCCAGGCGTGATACGGCCCGCACAGCTCTGGCAGACCTGCCTTGACCGACGAGGGCACCGTCGAAGCCGACTTGCGGCGCTCCCGCCGGGCGGATAGCATGAGATTCTGCCTGTGGACTTTCGGACCGCCCTGAGGCACTAGTGAGCCGGTCCGACGAGAGATCGGGACCGGCCTCCCATCGGTCTGCCAGCCGCGTGTACCACCGGTTTGGCGTGATTCCGGGATCCTAACAGGGTTCATCAGGCGACAAAAGGGTCGATTTCGGCCAGGGGTACTTGTGCGCCTGTCACCCCGGGCCGGGGCGTCGTGACGGCGCGTCCGCAGGGACCAACGTGCCGTCACCAGAACACGAATGGTCCCCGGACAACGTGAAGGAGAAGGACCCGTCGGGAATACCGAAAGAGGTGAGGCGACATGACCAATCACGCAAAACTCAACGCTTGGGTGCAGGAAATGGCAGCCATGTGCCGGCCGGACAAGATCGTCTGGATCGACGGCAGCGACGCACAGCGCGAGCAGCTTGCGGCCGAGGCCGTAGCCAGCGGCGAGCTGATCAAGCTTAACCAGAAGAAGTACCCCGGATGCTATTATCACCGCACGGCCAAGAATGATGTCGCCCGAACGGAACACCTCACGTACATCTGCACGCCCAGGAAGGAGGAGGCCGGGCCCACCAACAATTGGATGCCTCCAGAAGAGGGATATCGCCGAGCCGCCGAGATCTTCAAGGGCTCGATGAAGGGACGGACCATGTATGTCATTCCCTTCTCGCTCGGACCGGTCGGGTCGGTCTTCTCCAAGTACGGTGTCGAACTCACCGACAGCATCTACGTCGTACTCAATATGCTGATCATGGTCCGCTGCGGGCAGGCCGTCTTGGACAAGTTGGGCGCCGACGGCGAGTTTACCAGATGCTTGCACGGCAAGGCGGACCTCGATGACAAACGCCGTCTGATTCTGCACTTCCCGCAGGACAATACCATCTGGAGCGTCGGCTCGGGCTACGGGGGCAACGTGCTGCTCAGCAAGAAGTGCATGGCCCTTCGTTTGGCAAGCTGTGCCGCCCGCAAGGAAGGCTGGCTGGCCGAGCACATGCTGATTCTGGGCATCGAAGATCCGTCCGGACGGATCGAGTACGTCGCCGCCGCTTTTCCGAGTGCCTGCGGCAAGAC
Source organism: Phycisphaerae bacterium (assembly GCA_035384605.1). Lineage (NCBI taxonomy): Bacteria > Pseudomonadati > Planctomycetota > Phycisphaerae > Phycisphaerae bacterium. The sequence goes on along the minus strand of DAOOIV010000006.1, from coordinate 54,229 downwards.
CAACTTGGCAATGCTTGTTCCCCCTGAAAGCATGACCCGCAAGGGTTACCGGATCTGGACCGTGGGTGACGACATTGCCTGGATGCGAATAGACACCGACGGTGCGCTCTGGGGCGTCAATCCCGAAACAGGTATGTTCGGCGTGGCGCCGGGGACGAATACGAAAACCAACCCCAACGCCATGGCTACGGTCCGGCGCAACACGATCTTCACCAACGTTCTGCTGACCGACAACAAGACGGTCTGGTGGGAGGACGGCGATGGCGAGCCCCCCGCCAAGGGAATCGACTGGAAGGGTGATCCGTGGACACCCGATATGCGGGACGCGAACGGCAAGCCCGTTCTCGGGGCGCATCCTAACGCTCGCTTTACCGCGCCGCTGTCGCAGTGTCCATCGCACAGCTTCCGAACGGAGCACCACCACGGCGTACCGATTTCCGCCATCATTTTCGGAGGGCGGCGGGCCCGACTGGCGCCGCTGGTCTACCAATCCTACAGTTGGCAGCACGGCGTCTTCATCGGGTCGACCATGGCTTCGGAGCGGACGGCTGCCCAGTACGGCAAACAAGGCGAGGTGCGCCGCGACCCCATGGCCATGCTGCCTTTCTGTGGCTACAACATGGCCGAGTACTTCATGCACTGGCTGCAGATGGGCCAGCAGATGACCAAGCCGCCCAAGATCTTCCACGTCAACTGGTTCCGACAGGACGTGGACGGCCAGTACCTCTGGCCCGGTTATGGCGAGAATCTCCGCGTACTCGAGTGGGTCCTAGCCAGGTGTCGGGGCGAGGCGGAAGCAACCGCCACGCCTATCGGTTACGTGCCCACGCCCGATTCGCTCGACTTGGGCGGCCTGAACTTGACACAAGAGGTCTTGCAGGAGCTGCTGACCGTCGATCGCGAGGCGTGGCTCAAGGAAACACAGGACATCGAGGAGTTCTACAAGCTTTTCAACGACCGACTGCCGCATGCCTTGCGGGATGAACTGGCAAGCCTCAAACGACGGCTGATGACCTGATCGAGGACGGCATGCGCATAAGAGTGGGCGGGCCTGCATGGCCGAGTGCCCGCCCCTTTTTCAACCGATGCTGCTGATTACGGTAGGTTGCCAGCGCAAGTATCAGGAGCCGCCGAAGCAGCTCGCGTGAGCGTCGCTCGAATGCAGTGCTGACCTGTAGAAGCCTACTTCTTCTCGCAGGGCTTGTGGCAACAGCCGGCGGCTTTCTCACCGCAGCACTTGGTCTTCGGACAGCCCGCCTTCTCGCCGCCGGTCTCTGACGAGACCTTTGCCACGCCGGGTTGCTCGCTCGCCTGCCTCTGCGTGCTGCCGCCATCGGTAGCCGCACAACCGGCCAGGGCGACCACTATGCCAACCGACATAATCAACCTCAGCAATCTTGTCATGAGCGTCTCTCCGCGGTGAATTCACCTCATACTGGGCAGGCCCACGCCTCCCATGTTTTGTGCCCGTATTCTAGTCCTCCACTTCCCCTATGGCCAGCCGATTCTTCAGAGTCCGGACCTTTGGACTCGCCGGAGCTGGTTGACGGCCCGAATGAGGGCGTTGACCCGGTCAGGATCGGGCGGGTGATACCATCGCCCGTCCTGCTTGATGAAAGAGCCCACGATAAACACATCCGCCAGGTCCCAGAAGACCGGCAGGTTGTCGGGGGTGATGCCTGAGCCGATGGCCACGGGGATTTCCACGGCAGCAGCCACTTCCCGGACGTCCCCGACTGTCGCGGCCTCGCCCGTCATCGGGCCGGTGACCACGATGGCGTCCGCCCCGAAGAAGGCCGCCGCCCGGGCCGCCTGCGCGATGTTCACGTCGGCGGTGATTGCATGGCCGGAGTGCTTTTTCTTCACATCGGCGAAGATGCGAATGTGCTCGGCACCAATCTCTCGCCGGTAGCGAAGCAATGGGCCTGCATCAGCCTCGGACATGAGGCCCTCGTCGGCAACGTGGGCGAAAACGAAGTTTTCAACGCGAATGAAAGAAGCCCCGGCGGCGGCCGCGACCGCCAGAGCTTCGCGGTTAGCCCCGGCCAGAATCTGAAGACCCAACGGTTTGCTGACCGCCGCGCGCAGGGCGTCGAGAACGGCGGTCATGGCCGCGACGATCTCCGGCCCGACCCTCTGGCGCAGGTACGGCCGGTCATGCATGTTTTCAATCATGATGCCGTCAAAGCCCGCGTCGGCCAGCAGTCGAGCCTCGCTGACGGCCTGCTCGATGATCGCCGGCATCGGCCGCGAGAACAGCGGCGTGCCGGGCAATGCGCCCACGTGAACCATCCCCACAAGGGCCTTGCCGACCCCGAACATCTCTTCCACCTGAGAAGGCCCATCCGCCATGCTCGTTTCCTCCAGCCCAATCGAGTACGTTATAGGCGTTAGGCGGCAGGGATGCCACAAGCGGGCGAGCCGATGGCCGATCAGGATCCGGTCCATGAAGGATCGCCAGAAGAGAGGGTCAGAACTTGCCAAGGCAAGGCCAGATGAGGTATACGAACATCGGCAACACCGGCCGGCTTCAGACGGCCCATCGATTGAAGCTTGCCTGACGATACTGAGAAGGTGCCCCTATGACCACGAGATCCTCAATTGTCGTCATCTTTGCCTTCTGGTTGCTCTTCGGTGCTCTCCTGGCTGGCGGATGCGGAGAGGATTCGGAATTACCCGAATACGACCAGATTTCCGGGAAGGTCACCAGGATCGAGAAGACCAGCGGTGAGGTCTCGATGTCCTACTTCAGCGAGAAACACCGCAAGCCGGTTGAGATTCACGGACGGCTTTCTCCCGAGGCGGAGATCTTCATCGACGGCGTGACCGCCAGCCTTGATGACGTGCGAATCGGCGATCGGGTAAAGGTGCTCGGCCGCGTGGAAAAGAGAGAGGGCGAGCGGAATCTCGTGGCCCTCAAGGTGGAGATCGATCGTCGCGAGCCGGCCACCTCGTCTGCACCAGGATAAGACCGGACGAAATGTCACAGGAAACCGGGGGCATCGGCGCCGGGCAAGGACGTCAGATCGCTTCAGGGCGGCAAGCGCCGGTGATCGAAGGCGAACCACTTCTTACAGGCGGCAGCCAAAGCGCACTGTGATCCCGATCCATGACCAAAGCAGCAGGGCTGGGGACTTGGGGCCAGAGCATCCGCTCGGAGGACGAGGGGCGTCCGATGGGGATTGAAGGCCGCAATCGAAGCGGCTGGGCGGGGCCGGAAAAATGGGCGCAAAATGCACGTCGGGTGCGACGGAAGGAACCAAGACGCACAGACTTCCGGCCGTCAAGTTCTGTAGTCACTGGAAATCGCCGGTCTTCGCAAGGCCGGTCAACCGATGTTCCGGTGGCCGAACGCCATTGCCCCCGGCGAACTGCCGCTCAGCAACATGGGCTGCCTGCCCGTCTTCGCCGCGTATGCGGCACATGCATCGGAAAGTGCCTGCAGGGCCGCCGATGTGTCGGCCATCAGGACGGCCACTGTTCCACCGCAGCCGCCGCCGGTGACCTTGGCTCCGTAAAGGCCACAGGCCGGACCGCGCTCGCGGATGCAATTGACCAGGACGTCTGTTTCAATGCTTCCCATCCCGCATCGCTGGCCGTAACTCCAGTGGGAGGCATACATCAGTTCGCCGGCCTCTATTAGGGTGTCCAGGTCGCCGGTGCGGTAGACGCGGGCCAGCCGTTCCATGAAACGGTGCGCACGGTCGTTCTCGTAGATGTGGTGCTCCGTTCGGGAGCGGACCTTGTATACCTGCCCGGGCCGGATAATGATGTCCAACTCCGGGGGCTGTCCGAAGTGGTCCAGGAAATCACGACCACGAAGCTTGGGCGGCAAATAGTTGCGGAATCGTCGAACGTATTCGTTGGGCGGAATACTCGCCAGGTAGGCGCTGTTAAGCTCACCCGGATCCCCCGAGGTCCGCAGGATCTGCTCGATGATGTACCTGCCCATCAGGGAGGCAGCCCGGTTGTCGGCATAGCGTTCCTGGTAAAAGGGAAGCCTCAAACCCGAATACACACCCGCAAAGGCCGCGCACTTGGGCATCGCCAGCGATCCGATGACCTCCTGAGGCTGGCAGCGAATCTCCAGCAGGGAATCAGGCTCGCCCAAGAGGCAGGTCACATGATCCACCAGGCCGGACTCATTCTTGACTACCTCGGTGTTCGCCAGTTGGCAGGCCCGCACCAACTGCTGTGCCGTCAGTTCCAGGTCGAACAGAGCAGCCAAAGCCTTGGCGCACGCCACTTGCAGAGCCGCCGACGAAGCCAAGCCCGCCTTAGGCGGAATATCGGATTGGATCAGGAAATTGACCCCGCCGGCCAGATGCGGAAGATCGCCTGATTCCAGTAAAGCCAGACAGACGCCCGCAACGTGACGGGCCCATGGACAGGCATCGAACTTCGACGAGAGTGTCTCTGCGGTGACGAATTGGCCGTCGGACTGATAAAACCAGGACAAAGACCACTCGAAGACGGAAGGCTGTCCGTCTTGATTCCAGCCCACCGACTCAACCCGAATTCGCTGGTCGTCGCGGCGACCGGCGGCTGCGTAAACCCCCTGTTCGATGGTCGTCTGCAGGGCCAGCGCACCGCTGAAATCGGCCATACCGCCCATGCAATCCAGCCGGCCAGGAGCGCGCGTCACAACGGCGGGTCGCGGCTGATGAGCCGGCCAGCGCTGTTCGCACAGTTGGAGAAACTGATCTGTCCGGGTCGACAAGCCGTTCTCGGTTCCCGTAATGCTCACTGCTACCTCTTCAGCGTTCGCAGGGCCTTCTCCTCCTCAGGCTTCGGGAGACTCACACACCTGACGGAGGACGTTTTCTGTCACGTAGATGGCCGCATCGCTCGCCACGCCAAGGGCAATCGCGTCTGACGGCCGGGAATCGACCTCGATCAGCTTGCCGTTGCTTCGGATCACAAGCTTCGCGAAAAAAATGTGGTCCCGGAGATCATGGATGACGATCTTTTCCAGTTCCCCATTCAGTTCGCGAATCACGTTGGCCAACAGGTCGTGCGTCAGCGGCCGTGGCGTGCTGATGTTCTTGACCCGGCGATCGATGGCCAAAGCTTCCGCCAGCCCGATGACGATCGGGAATTGGCGAGAGCCCTCGTGTTCCTGCAGGACAATGATTTGCTGCTCGCTCGTATCGCTGATCACGATCCTGGCGAGGTCCATGCGGACTTCCATCTCTCACGCTCCGATCATCGCAGTCGAGACTACCCAGCCCTTCCGTGGGTGTCAAGGACAGCTATACCGTGCGGCTTCGTGACCTGCCGACGCCTTTCCTGCCAGATGGCCCCTGTGCTTGACAAACGCCTCTGGGGGGACTAAAGGCCACCGATGCGAAAGACATTGTCGTGACCGGGAACCACCTCGTCGGCCACTTCTAGAATGTCTTCGAACGACTTGCGGGCAGCTTCTATCATGGCCACATGCTCGTATACCTGCCCGGCCGCGAAGTGTTCCTGAGTGACGATCGCATCTCCGGTGATGACGGCGGTTTGCGTCGGCAAGGCAAGCAGCAAAGCTGCTGATCCCGGCGTTGCACCGACCGCGGGAAAAAGATGAGTCTGGGCTGTCAGGTGTTCCGGGGCCGCCTCGATACGAGCCACAAGAGATTCCTCCTCATCCAGCAGCTTGCAGAGTTCCGGGTCCTCGGGTCCCTCCTGGGCTCGTTCGCGCATTTCGTTCAGGTGTGCCTGTACTGCCTCGATCTCGGGCCGGTACATGAGCCACGTGGCTCCGGAGAAGAGCGACAGGGAGCGTCGATGTATGGGGCGGAATGTGGTCAGGAAAACCGCCTGGATCTGCTCAGGCTTGAGACCTGATCGCTCCTCCAGCCGCTGTGCCAGCACTTCCGCCGGAAGGCTAGGGTCCACGAGGATCGTTTCATTGTCCGCCCGGATCAGCGTTGTGGTGGCGTGTGGAAATCGCTTGGGCTCGGTCTCGCCCCAGAAACGGTTTCGGCTCAGCGTCCCAATACTGATGACCCGGTATTGCAGACTCATACGTTCTCCTCAACGTACAGATGGCACTCGGGTTGACGAGCGACCGCCACATTCTAACCGAGGCGTTGAGCCATGGGCGAGGGCCTGCAGCAGGAAAAGATCAAAGCTCAAAGACGGGTGGGAGGGGTCCCGACAGGCTGGGACGAACTCAAACGGGTTTCAGTCTCGCGTTGAGGCGTCGATAATGGCCGAGACCAAGCCGGGAATATCATGTGGGTCGGCCTCGGCGGCCACCGAATACCCGGCCTCGCGGATGGCCCGTGTGGTGACCGGACCGATGCTGGCAAGGCCCACGGTGTGCAACCGCTCACAGTGCTGCGGCCCAAGCAACCACAACAGGTTGACGAACGACGACGGGCTGGTCAGCGTGATCCAGTCAATCTGGCCGCGATCGAGTCGCTCAACGAAGACCGCAGGCAGGGCCGCAGGCCGTTTGGTCCGGTAGATGGCCAGACTGTCGCACTGGGCACCGGCGGCTTGCAGCGCGTCGGGCAGTTGCGTCCGGGCGATGTCGGCCACAAGCAGCAAGATGCGGCTGCCCCGCACTCCCTGTTCGACCAGTGCCTGGGCCATTGATTCACCGACCGCTTCGGGGGGCACGAGGTCTGGCCGCGCACCTTGTTCGGTCAGCCGCCGGGCCGTGGCAGAGCCGATCGCGGCGATCTTCACCCGAGCCAGGCAGCGGGTGTCGAGCCCGATGGCCCTGATCCGGTCACACATCGCGTCGACGCCGTTGGCGCTGGTGAGCACCAGCCACTGGTAGCGATCGAGATGTCGCAGGGCGTCATCCACCTTGCGGTAGTCCTCGACCGGACCGAGTTCGATGGTCGGGGCCTCGATCACCTCCGCGCCGGCCGACCGCAGGAACCTGCCGAGAGTGTCCGCTTGATCACGCATGCGGGTGACCGCGACCGTCCGACCGTGTAGTGGTTGAAGACTGCGCGACTCCATTGGCTTCCTTTCGACTGATGCCGGTGTCGCCTCTAACAGAACCTTACGGCCCGACAACCGTGCGGCCTGCTCGAATGCTTCTGGATCGCAGTGCGCTTGAGCTGCGGCGTGCAAAAAGGCGGTCCGCTTAGGTCAATTGCGCACTGGCCGGCAAGCCCCAGTGGTGTGCTGCCGATAGATGGTACCTCGTGAACAACGGGCGCGGAAGCTCAGACTGTCTGACCTTGCCGACAGGGTCCGCGGGCGATTCGGTGAGGGTGCGTGACAGTCTCGGCGGGCATGCCGACCGGTCCAGGTTGGGCGATCAAGGCCCTTCAGCGGGTTTGCCCGCCAAAGGCGGCCTCTTTGCCCTTCGGGAAAGACCGCTGAAGCGGTCTGGCTTGCGTTCACGACAACCGGGTCAGCCGCGAGGAGTGCCGCCGCTTCTGTCACGGACTCATTCGGTGATCCGAGTCTTATGGGCATGTTTCTGAAACGGTGGCGACATCGGTCGATGGTTGCGGCGGGTAAGACAGAATCGTCGGCAGGTCTCATGCGCTGCGCGGATTCTGACCATACCCTACCTTCGTAACGCCACCGAAAACGGGGTGCACCCGGATCTTGTTACCCCGCCACTCGGTATTTACAATTCTGGGGGATGAGCGCGCGGCCGGTGCGCGTGTGTCGCCACGAGATCTTGGTTCTGAAAGGATTGTGACGATGGGTGTACGATTCATCGCGTGCTTCTCGGCGGTTTGTTTGATCTGCGGTGCCTCCGGCGGGCAGGCAAGCCGCGAGGAGGGGCCTTCGGCGAGCCGCCCGGCAACTGAGCCCGCCTCTCAACCCGCGCCGTTGGATCCGGCGGTCGAGAAGATCCTCGACCGGCTGGAGAACAAGGATGTGCGCGATGTGCAGGCCGATCTGGTGTATATCAAGAAAGACCCTTTAATCGATTACGAGCAGAAGTACAAGGGTGTTCTTCGTTTCATCGAAGACAAGCCCAGCCCGCGATTCTTCATTCGTTTCGATGAGTGCATCGTCGAAGGGGTGGTCGAGAAAGAGAAGGAGTGGCATGTCTTTGACGGTCGGTGGTACATCGAGGTCCGTGAGCGGTCGAAACAGGTGATCAAGCGAGAAGTCGTGGGACCGGGCGAGAAGGCCGAAGATCTCTTCCGAATTGGCAAGGGGCCTTTCCCGATGCCCTTCGGCCAGAAGAAAGGTGACATCATTCGTCACTTCACCATCAAGCTTGTTGCTCCCGGCCCGACAGACCCGCCGAACTCGGATCACCTGGAATGCACACCGTTGCCGGGAACGGAACTGGATCGCCGCTACGGCAAAGTCCACTTCCACATCGACCGGACGCTGGACGTACCGGTTCGGGTTGCGACGGTGGCTAAGGAGGACAAGCAGGAGATCGTTGCCTCGTTCTCCAACGTCCGACTGAACAAAGGCATGGCCGCCAGCGAGGTCAATCTTCCCAGCCTGCCGGGCTACGAAGTGCGAGAGGAGCCGATGGCCGAACCGGCCGGGGCCCCGACGCACGATTAGGCGTCAGGGCGAGTCTTGACTGGCCGGAGCGCTGGGAGTCGTCGAGGGTGTGCTGGTGGGCGGCGTGGCCAGTATCTTGGCGCGAGCGTCTTGTTCGCTCGACGGTTTGACGTAATCGTCGATCAGCGATTCACGAACGATGATTTCAACGCGGCGCGCCTGGGCCCGCCTGTTCACGTCGTAGACGCCTGTTGCCAACGGCTCGTTGGCTCCCACGGCCGAGCAGACCAGTGCCCGCCGGTCCACGCCGCGCAGGACAAGCTCATCAGCCACTGCCTTGGCCCTTCGAAATGAGAGCTGCAGAGCGTCATCATCGGTCCAGTCCGCCGGCCGAGGCTCCTCCGCCGCGTGGCCTCGGATCTCCATCTTGTTGCGGTGGCCCCGGACCGTTTCGGCGATCTGTTCCAGGGCTTGCTTGCCCTCCGGGGTCAGCTTGTCCGAGAACGGCTCGAACACCACCGGACCGCCCATGGTGATCTCCATGCCGTCGCGAATCTTCCGGAGCCGGAAATGCTTGCCGTAGATGCCTTCCTCTCGCGTGTCACCCCGGTAACCACCCGTTTCCTTCGACGATATGGCCTCCAGCTTCTTGATCAACGCCTGGTAGTCGATCTCATCGTTCGGGCCGATCGTGCCCCCCGCTCCGAAGGCGGCACGGATGGATTCAAGTGCTTTTTTCAACTCGGGCGTCGGCGTGCCGCCCCCCGGAGAGTAGTCGGCGAAGGCTGCCAGCAGAACGAAGAAACACAGCAACAGCGACATCATGTCGCCGTAGGTAAGTACCCACGCCGGAGCGCCTTCGGCCGCAGGTTTCTTCGAGAGAGCCATGGCGCGTTCCTGCTGAGCGGTTGACCCCGCTACTGCCGTTTCTTACCCTCGACGCCGTTGATCAACGCCCGCTTGTCCACGGGAAGATAGACCGCCAGCTTGGCCTGGGTGATTCGCGGGTTGTCGCCGGCCTGCAACGACAAGATGCCTTTCATCATTACCGTTCTCAACAGCATCTCCTCCTCATTTCGATAGGACAGCTTGTCGGAAAGCGGTAGGCAGAGCACATTGGCAATGATCGCCCCGTAAAACGTGGTCAGAATCGCGACCGCCATGCCTGGCCCGATCGCCTTGGGATCGTCCATGTTTCGCAGCATGGCAACCAGCCCCATCAGTGTCCCGATCATGCCGAAGGCCGGAGCATACTTGGCGGCCATATCAATGATGCTCTTGCCCTGATTGTGCCGCTGGTCCATGGCTTCCATCTCGGAAGTGAGAATCTGTTCGATCTCGCCGGCGGCCGTGCCGTCGATCACCAGCCTGATCCCGTTCTTGAGAAACTCGTCTTCGATCTCGTTGAGGGCGTTTTCGAGTGACAATACCCCCTCGCGGCGGGCCTGCTCCCCGAGCGTCACAAGCTTTTCGATGGTTTCCGGGATGGTCATGGCCTTCCCGAAGAATCCCCGCATGTACACCTTGTGAAGTCGCAGGAAGCGCTCTACCGTCTGGGTCGTCAGGAGAACAAACACGGTTCCGCCAAGGACCAGAATGGCCGACGGAGTATCCCAGTAAACACTGATTTGGCCGCTGGTTCCGACCCACAGGCTCCAGACCACCATGCCGATCGCGGCAACCAATCCTATTAAGGTCGCTAGATCCATGTACTTGGCTCGGCGGTTCCTATAATGCCCGCTTTGACGACCAGGTTCCCGACTCGATGGCGGGCGCGCGGCAAGCCCGCCTCCGAAGTTGCTATCGGTTCACTGGGGGCTGCTCTACACCAATGAGAACGCGGGAAAGACTCCTCGGGCTGATGAGCGCGAGCGAACCCATATCGGACGGCTTGGCCGGGCTTCACACAACAATGACGCAACGGGCACAGGCCGATAAACCATCGATCATGCCGGCATGGGGGCTGCCGAGGGTGCCGAACGCGCACCGCCGTATGCCTTGACCGGCGGTCGCTCGGCCGAGGGGGGTTCGGTCGTCTGCAGATGTTCGCCAAACCGAACCAGACGCGCGGAGTTGAAAATCACGATCGCGCTGGCCACCACATGCAAAAACGCCGCCAACATCGGCGAGATCTTGCCGAGGGCCCCGAGGGTTTCCAAAACCACGATGTAGGTTATACCGAGCAGCATGTTTTGCCAGATGACTCTGGTGGCCGCTCGTGACAGGCGAACCAGGAAAGGCAACCGGCGAAGATCGTTGTTCATCAAAGCGATACTGGCGGAGTTGATGGCCACGTCGCTGCCCGCCGCTCCCATGGCCACACTCAGGTCGCCGGCCGCCAGTGCCGGAGCGTCGTTGACTCCGTCACCGATGACTGCCACGCGGTGTCCCTTGCGCTTCATCTGGTCGACCAGCTCGAGCTTGTGAGAAGGCAACACCTCGGCATAAACGTCGGTGCACCCCATTTCCCCGGCTACTCGTCGGGCCACCGACCACTTGTCGCCGGTGACCATGGTAATGGCTCGCACGCCCAGATCCCGTAATTCGGCGATCGCCTCCTTGGCTTCCTCGCGGGTCCGGTCCTCAAGGCCGATCCAGCCGATCAGTCGCCCGTTGCGGCTGACGTACAAAACGCTGATGCCTTCCGGCTCCTTGAAATTGGGGTCGTTCAGCAGGCCCAGGTCGACGCCGCGATCGGCCAGGAAGGTGTTGCGCCCCACGAGGATCTCGTCGCCGTTGATTCTTGCGGCCACGCCCTTGCCGGTCACCTCCTCGAATTGCTCCGGCCGGACCAGCGACAACCGGGCCTTCTGGGCGACGGCCATCACTGCCTTGGCGTTCGGGTGCTTGGATAACGAGTCTGCCGAGGCTGCCAGCTTAAGCAGCGTCGCCCCGTCCACGCCCGGTGCTGGTTTCATCTGCGTGACCGTCAGTTCGCCGGTCGTCAGCGTGCCGGTCTTGTCAAACATGATCGCGGTCAGGTTGCGGGCCCCTTCCAGCGTTGAAACGTCCTTGACCAGGATCCCCAGCCGAGCAGCGCAGGAGAGAGCCGCCACCATTGCCGTGGGGGTAGCCAGAACCAGAGCACAAGGACACGCCACAACCAGCATGGCGATGGCCCGCGACATGCCTTCCGGTCCACGGATAAAGAACCACACCAGGAAAGCCAGCATGATAATCGTCGGTGTGTACCAGTTGGCGTACTGGTCAATGATCCGCATGAGCGGGATGCGTGTCTGCTCGGCATTCATGATCAGCTTCTGCACCCGGCCCAGTGTCGTCTCCGAACCCGCCCGCGTCACGCGGATGTCGAGCGAGCCGGTCAAGTTCAGGGTGCCGTTGAAGACCTCGTCGTTGACGGTCTTGTCCACAGGCATCGACTCACCCGTGATCGTCGCCTGGTTGATGGTCGATTCACCCGCCACCACGACGCCATCTGCGGCAATGTTATCCCCGGGCCGCACCCGGATCAGATCGCCGGCCTTCAGCAGTCTGGCCTCGACCTCCTCCTCGGTTCCGTCCGGCAGAATCCGATGAGCCTTGGTCGGCGTCAGCCGGATGAGTGATTCGATCGAAGCTCGGGCACCCAAAGCGGTGCGGGTCTCGATGAGCGTCGCGATGACCATGAAGAAAGCGATGACCCCCGCCTCCTGGTACTTCTCAATGCTCAATGCAGCGCCGATGGCCAGGGTGACCAGCAGTTCCATCGGCAGGTTGCCGTGCCCGATGTGTTTAAGCGAGTGGAACGCCAGCGGCGCCCCCAGACAGATCGCCCCAATCAGGGCGAAAATCGCGCTGTACTGCTTGTCGGGGAATATCCATTCCGCAACGAAGGAATTGATGACCAGCAACCCGCCCATCAGAGTTACGATGAGCAGAATCGTGGATCGTCCGGTTTGTGCTTCGATCGAGTCTTTGAGGTGATCGTGTGCCATATCCGCGGTTTGTCTCCCTGGCTATTGGTCATCACGGCCGACTACTCTCGCCGGCCCGAAGGTCTGATCAGCCGCCGGCCAGCTTGGTGCCACTCGACAAGGTCGGCCCCGCCGGCTTGGGTCGCTGACCTGCTGGAAGCGATTCCCCGCAGCCTTGGAGGTCTCGATGGTCCGTTCCAGCTCGGCTTCTTCGCCGTCGGGACGACGAGCGCGAAGCCCACGTATCTTACATCATACGATGGCGGCTGTCGCTTGGTTTGGGCAGGCCAACACAGGGGTCCGTGACGGCTCAGGGGCCTCTTTGAGAACCTCGACCGCAAGCGAGCGGCGAAACCATAAGGCAGCCGCGCCATCCGCCCAGGCTGTCACGAACTCAGCAACAGCGCCGTTCACAGGTACCCTTGCGCGAGACGGAAACCCGTCCGATGCCGTTTTGGCGAAGATTCACGTCCCCCAAAAAAGCCCCGGAAATTCGCGACTTCAGTGCTTCGGACCGTACTGGAGCCACATACCTTGCTGGAGGGGAGCTGGGCTTATCGGACATTCCGGGAGACCGGAACGCTGAGCGAGCGGTTTATCACGATCCGCTGGCGTACTGGAGGCGGTTTACGAGCTTGTTTTGCGGTGAGGCAGCCGATGGGGCAGGGGTGATCCGAAACCCGGGGCATGGGCCTGCCCATTGAGTCTCATTGAACTCGCGGCTCGCTTGGCAACCGGTTACCATACCCGAGGTGAGAAACCGGCATGGGTTTGCCCTTTCGGGAGCCGCAGCCACAGGACTGTCCCAGTCCGGGGCATTCGTGCCGATCTTGCGGGTCTCTTCGGCATCCTCTGAGACTGGTGGAGCCTCGCGTATGCTTGTCGGGACCGTCGCCTCAGTGGCAACAATCCTGCAGCTAGTTGCCGTCGCATTGGCGGTTCGCGTTTGGCGCATTACCGGGAGATCTCCCGTTTGGCTGATCATCTCCATCGTCGCCCTGCTGATGGCCGCCCGACGCATCATGAGTTACTCGCACCTGCTTGGCTACCACCTGTCGCACGGCGAGAATGCTGATCCTGCCGAGCTAACCAACGAGTGGGTCGGACTGGCTATATCCATTCTGATGGTGGCAGGCATCGCGTGGGCCGGACCATTGCTCAGGTCGGTTTACGAATCACGCGAAGCTCTCCGCCGCCAGGCCGAGGATCTGGATCACCGCATCCGCGAGCTGAACTGCCTGTTTGGTATGGCCGACGTGGTTAACCGGTTTGGCGCCTCACTCGAGGACATCATCCGCGAGACGGTGGAATTGATCCCGAAAGCATGGCGATTGTCGGATGTTGCCTATGCCCGCGTGCTCATGGATGGTCGCGAGTATCGGACGAGCAATTTTAAGGTCACCTCATGGTTGATGAGCGAACCCATTCTGGTTTTCGGGCGTTCCTGCGGCGAGGTTCAAGTAGGCTATTTGGAGCAGCGGTGGCCTGAGAATGGTGCTCCTTTTGTTCCAGAAGAGCGTCGACTTCTGACCGCCATTGCGGAGCGACTTGGCAAGATCGCGGAGCGGCATCAGGTTCAGGAACAACTGAACCAGCACCGGGAGGAACTGGCTCGCGTCTCGCGTCTCAGCACCATGGGAGAGATGGCCTCCAGTCTGGCCCATGAGCTCAACCAGCCCTTGGCTGCGGTCGCCAATTACGTCCGCGGATGCCAACGACGACTGGGCTCGGGAACCTGGAATGAGAGCGAGCTGATGCAGGCCCTGGCCGAAGCTGGGAACCAGGCGGAGCGGGCCGGGCAGATCCTCCGCAGCCTGAGGGACTTTGTGGCCGCACGCGAGCCTCGACGGGTTCCTGCCGACATCAACAGAATCGCCGAGACGGCGGTTGACCTGGCGAGGCCGGAGGCTAAAGTGCGAGGCATCGCCATCCGATTCGTGCCGGCCAAGGATCTGCCGCCGGTGTTGGCGGATGCGATTCAGATCGAGCAGGTTGTGCTCAATATCGTTCGCAACGCGCTGGAGGCGATGAGCAACACCCGCCTGAATTGCGGGGAAGTGTTTGTCAGCACCAGTGCCGGCGGGCCCGGCGAGGTGGAGGTTGCCATTCAGGATTCCGGGCCCGGCTTGCCGGCCGACGCCGTAAAGAAGGTGTTTGACGCCTTCTATACGACAAAGCCCGAGGGCATGGGCATCGGTCTGTCGATCAGCCGCTCGATCATCGAAGCTCATCGGGGCCGGCTGTGGGTGACGCGGAATGAGGACCGGGGCGTGACCTTCCGCTTCGCGCTCCAGACCTGTCATGGAGAGAACGGTTATGCCGTCTGATTCCATTGTCTTTGTGGTGGACGATGACGCCGCCGTCCTTGATTCGCTTCGTTTTCTGATCGAGTCGGTGGGCCTGCGGGTCCGGACGTTCTCCTCTGCGGACGAATTCCTCGCTGCCTACACGCCCGATCAGCCCGGCTGCCTGGTGTTGGATATTCGAATGCCGGGAATGAGCGGTCTGGAACTCCAGGAGCAACTGGCGAAGCGCGGCTACACACTTCCGGTGATCATCATCACCGCCCACGGCGATGTACCCTCTGCCGTACGGGCCATGCACGCCGGGGCCGTCGATTTTATGAGCAAGCCGTTCAACGATCAGAGCCTGCTGGACCGCGTCCACCAGGCGCTGGCCAAGGATGCCCGGACTCGTCGGGACGAGGCCGTTCGCGCCGCCATCGCTGCGAAGGTTGCTTTGCTCACCCCGCGCGAGCGCGAGGTAATGGACCTTGTCGTATCCGGGATGTCCAACAAGGGAATCGCCGCCCAACTGCAGCTCAGCGCTAAGACCGTTGAGACCCACCGCGCTCGCGTCATGGAGAAGATGGAAGCCGGCAGCGTGGCCGAACTCGTACGCATGGTCTTGACGGTGAGAGAACCCGCCAACAAGGGATGAGCACCGTTCAGCCGGCGTCCCTCCCCAACCGGGCTCCTCGACCGGACCCGCATATCAGTTTGAATGGATCTTTTGCTGATGTACTCCAGGACGTCCGTGTCCCGCCGACGGCTTGACCTCAGCACAACGCCGGCACCGCCCGTTGCGGGGCGACGGATGAACCCTCAGGAACACCGAAGTCGACAGGAATTGTCTTGACGCTTCGGGAATCGGAGTCGTAGAATCGTTTTTGCTGTCGGCGGCGACAGTCAATTCTTATTGATCGTTCGAGATCGACCCCCGGTTTGGGGAGCGACGAGTACCGGAGCACACAGAGTTGCCGGGGCCGAGGCGAAACCGTGCGTGCGCACAAAGGGTCTCGCGGTTCGCCGGATGACCCAGGACCCGTCCGAATCGGAGATCAGGGAAAACGGGTAGCCGGATAAGACAAGCCTGAAACCCACACGGGCCGAAAGCCGCTTTGATTGCAGGCCGCATGGCCCAGCGGCGGCATTCATCGGCGGGGTGTGATTTATCGAGGCGGAATTACTGCTCGTCTGTCCAAAGCATCTGGTTCAGGAAGGAGGTTGTCATGCCTAAGCTTTTCACATTACTAACGGCCGTGGTGAGCATCACCTTTGCCACAAGTGCATCAGCGGACGTCGATGCGTGGTATCCGTTCGAGAACAACGTCGATGATGCTACCGAGAACGGCTACAACGGGACGATTATTGGTTCGCCGGCCTATGCGGCGGGGGTGGTGGGCCAGGCATTCGACTTCAATGGCACGGACAACCGTGTGGAGTTCCCCGGGGCCCCCGGCTCTGTGGGCACAACCGTCACGGTGGCCTGCTGGATCAACAGTGACCAGCAGCTCAAGAGGTGGGTGGTGAGCAACATGGCGGTCGGCGGGTGGGGCCTCAAGCTCCAGGACAACGGGGCGTTCGGGCTGGTTCTGCAGACAACCGCCGGCAAGAAAACCCTGAACACAGCCAACGGCGTCTGGACCGCCGGCGTCTGGCAACACTGGGCCTGCACCTTTGACGGAGCGGTAGCCAAGACTTACAAGAACGGGGTACTGATCAGCACTGTGTCCAGCGGCCTGGCTCCGCTGAGCCACAGCTCGAGCGGTGTGATGACGGTCGGGCAGGAGCCAGGAGACCCCGCGGGCTACTATGACGGCAAGCTGGATGAGCTGGCCATATGGAACCGCGTGCTCGACGCGGGTGAAATCGCCGAGCTTTACGCCCGTGGTGTTGCTTGGCCGATCTCAGTCACGCCGGGTCTCAATCAGAACCTCACCGCCCTGCAAGAAGGCACGTCCCCGGGACCTATCGCCTATACGGTGGCCAATGGCGACGGGCTTGGTTCACATACGGCCGATATCGCCGAGGTCGATGCGAACGGGGCTCTATTCGACTACGACTGGCTGTCGTTGAGCGCATCGCAATTGACTGTCGCGGCCCACGGCCAGGAGGTGGTCACCGCGACGATCGACGTCAACCCGGGCGGGACGCCGCTGTCGGACGGTCTCCACACGGCCTATATCAAGTTTACCGACGACCGCAGTCCCGAACCCTACGAGATAATCCGGCAGATCGACCTGACGATCATCGGTTGCAGGGTCGACGCGACTCCGCACGCAGCGGCGCGCGCCTACGTCCTGGGTTCAAATGATCCGGTGGACACCGTGGTCTTCACCGTCTCAAACCCCGGGAAGGACAACGTCTCGTACGACATCGAGAAAGTGACCCCGTGCGCGTGGCTGACGATCGATAAGAGCACGGTCGGCCCGCTCAACAACGGTGATTCCGACACGGTGACCGCGACGATCGACCCGTCGGGCCTTGCTCTGGGAACCTATTCTTGCGACCTCTGTTTTGTCACCGCCGCATGCAGTCCTTCGGATCAGGAAAACGCCAGAGTCTGGCTCGACGTCGTCAGCCCGTCATCAATCATCTCTGTGCCGGGGCTTCGGGCCTACTACCGGCTCGACGACCAGACGGTTGACTCCTCTGGTCACGAGTACCACGGCATTCCAGTGGGCACGATCGGCTTCGCCGACAATCCGCTGAACGGGACTCGAGGGTTGTTCCTGCCTAATCCCCTGGACCAGATCGGGGATTCGATCACCGTCCCGCCCGAGGCAGGTGCGGTCAATACGGCACTGACCCTGGCGTTTTTCATTAAGCCCACTGTGGTCAAGGAATCCTGGCTTATTCAGCGAGGATTCTGGGGGGCGAAAATGACCACCAACTCGCCCCTGACGTTCAGGTTCTACGACACCGGAGGAGCAAGGAAGAACGTCACGACTACTACAGCTTCGCAGTTGGACACCCTCCAGCACTGGATCGTGGTCTATACGGACGAGGGCAATGGCACCGTCAGATGGTACCTCAACGGAGTCCTGGATAAGGAAGCGACCGGTCTGGGCATCATGCAGAACCCCACGGCGGTCACCGAAATGACCATCGGTTCCTTCACCTCGAACGCGCCGGCGGACGAATTCGCCGGGCTGCTCGATGAGGTGATGATTTTCGACAAGGCCTTGAACGCCTCTCAAGCGCTGGACGTGTATTCGTGCGGGGCCCGCGCTGTCTGGGCTGACGCGGACCAGGACAAGGACGTGGACCAAGCGGACTTCGCCCGGTTTCAGGCGTGCATGACCGAAGTCTCCCTTCCTGAGGGACGCGAGCCGTGCCGGTGTTTCGATCGCGATCGCAATGGCACCGTGGACATGGTGGACTTCGGCGAATTCGAGAAGTGCGCGACGGGGCCCGGTATCGCAGTTGACCCGGCAAACCCGCCGAGCGACTGCAGCCTGTAGGATCGCATTTGAGGTCGGCCCGGGGCAAGCTCGCCAGAGGGCGGTTGTGAGAATGAAGGATAGAACCGGGTTGCGGGTTTCTTCGTTCGGATTCTGTTACCATAGTCTCGCCGACCCGGTGTGCTGCGGCCTTCGACCCTGAAGTCTGGTGGGCTTCAGGGCGCACGAGGCTGCCAAGGAGAAGGCTGTGGGTTGATGCCCTGCAGGTGCGCCCGGCCGAGTCGCTGAGTATGAGAAACAAACCCCCTGCGCGTCTCAAAACCTGTGAGGCAGCCGCCCGAGGCGGGACGGCTGAGACCGACCCGCCGGCCGATCTGATGGCCGGCCGGCGCGAACCAAGACGCGCCTCGTGGAGGACCTGCGTCTTTGGACTGGTCAGCGTCCTTGCTCTCGTCCCGATCGGCTGTGGGGCGGCGCCGCCGACGTATCACGCCCGGCCCTGGGTAAAATCCGGCCGTCAGGCCATGGTCGCCAGCGACAGCATCCACGCCTCCCGTGCCGGGGGCGAGATCCTGCGTTCCGGCGGCAACGCGGTCGACGCAGCGGTTGCCACCTCGCTGGCCCTTGCGGTCACGCGGCCTTACAGCACGGGCCTCGGCGGAGGCGGCTTCTTCATGGTGCGTCTCGCCGCGACCGGTGAAGTGTTTGTTCTCGATGCTCGCGAGTGTGCCCCGGCCGCCGCGACGCCCGACCTTTTCACCAAGAGCCGCGAGCGATGGCCCGACGCCCCTCCTCTGAGCCGATTTGGAGGTCTCGCGGTCGGCGTACCGGGCCTGCCGGCCGGCCATCGCGCACTGCTGGAACGTTTCGGTACCCGCCCATTGAAGGACCTTGTCGAGCCGGCCCGGTCACTTGCGGCGGACGGCTTCGCGATCGACGCCGATTTTCGCGGCGCGGTCAGGAGTACCCTGCAACAGATCGACGACCACCCAGGCCTGCCGCAGCGAACGGCGGCACTGCGTCGAGCTCTGTTGTTTGATGGCCGCGTGCCTGAAATCGGAACCATCCTTATACAACCGCAACTGGCACGCACGCTCCAGGCGCTCTCGGCTCAAGGCCTCGCGTCTTTTTACACCGGCGACATGGCCGCCCAATTGGTTCAAGCCGTCCGGCAAGATCGCGGTGTCATGACCGCCGGCGATCTGACCGCCTACAAACCGGTCTGGCGGAAACCGATCCGTGTGCAATACCGCGAACATTTTGATCTCTTCCTCATGCCGCCGCCCTCGTCCGGCGGCATCTGCATCGCTGAGGCTCTCAGTATTCTCGAACGCTGGGACTTGAGAGCAATTCACCGCAAGGATCCCGGCTTGGCGGCACATCTGACGGTGGAGGCAATGAAACATGCGTTTGCCGACCGCGCCCGGTTTCTGGGCGACGCGGACCATGCGAATGTCCCTGTCGCCGTGTTGACCGGCAAACCCCACGCCCGGAGCCTTGCCGCTCGCATCAATGAGCAGTCGGTCGCCGACTCCGCTGCCTACGGCCAGACGGAACCGACATCCGCTTTGCCTGAGGACAGCGGGACTTCGCATTTCTGCGTGGTGGATCGCTGGGGCAACATCGTGTCGGCCACGGAGACGATCAACACCGGCTTTGGTTCGTTGCTCTACGTCGAGGACCTCGGGATTGTCTTGAACAACGAAATGGATGATTTCACGACTGAGCCCGGCCAGGTCAACGTCTACGGCCTGCGACAGTCAGATGCGAACCTTGTCGGCCCGCACAAGCGGCCGCTTTCATGCATGTCGCCGACCATCGTCCTGAAGGACGATCGACCTTTTCTTGCCGTCGGCGGTTCCGGCGGCCCGAGGATCATTTCATCCGTCCTCCAGGTCTTGCTCAACGTTCTTGAGTATGATCTCGGTCCCGGCGAAGCGGTTGCCGAGCCAAGGTATCACCATCAATGGCAGCCCGACCTGCTCTACCGAAACGATTACCCCGCCGATCACCCGGTCGTGATCGGTCTCAAGCGGCGAGGCCACCAGATTTCCGATCAAAAACGCGGTGCCGTTGTTCAGGCTGTCCTCGTCAGCGATGACGGCCTCATCGGGGCCAGCGACCCACGCAAAGGAGGCCGGCCCGACGGATACTGACGGCTTTGTCTTCGTGAGCCGCCAGGTGCATTTCAAGGTCGATGGCGAGGATTTCCATCTCGATTGGGTCTTCTATCACATTTGCCAGCGCTCCCGCCGGTGGGTTCCGCTCGATCGGTATCCCGCCGCTCACTCCTCGCCGGCAGAAGCGGATTATGGCAAAGGTGTGGCGGCTCGGCGGCGGGGTTGTTCACCCTTGCCCCGCAGGCTGCCGATCTGGGTTTCCTCGGTGCCCCAGGTTGCCGAGGCCATCTGCAAGGCACCAGCACGTCCGGCACCGTCGTTCTCGTTGACAAGCAGGTCCCAGTAGAAATCAGGGCCGTATCGCAGCAGGAGCCTGGGAACACGGAATTCGTACCAGGTTTGTCGCGTTGCCTCGTCGCGGCGGGCCGCAATCTCCAACGACTGGGTCGGCTTTGGCAGCGAGATCACCCCAACGCTCAGGGCCGGCAGCAGGAAGCGCCGAGGCCCATGATTCGACACGAGATCCTGGACCGTCGGATCAGATACGGCAAAGACGCCGACCGCCGTGCCCAACTCAAACCTCGGCACACCGTTGACCAGTGAGACAGTAAGCAATAACGGATCGATTTCCTCGCCTTTCGGCTCGCCGAAGATCAAGCTTACACTGTCGGACCGCCAGAGTCCCGGAACCGGTGAGGTGCAGTGAATATCATCACTGACTTGCACAGCCACATAGAGATCTTCGCCGAAGAGTCCCATGCGAACATCGGCCGCGTAACCTTCGCCGCCGGCATACGAGCGTGCCTTCGTCCTGCAACGATGGACAAAATCAGGCGTCCAATCCATCACACCGCTCAATCGGTGGGGCTCAACGCCGGACCATTCGGAAAACTCGGCATCGACACGCGGGGCCGACGTCAAGGTTGGAATCTCGAAAGCCGGAGGATCCTCCAGATCACGTGCCATACGCAATGCGGCGACCGCATCGGGATCGGGCCGGTCCTGGCGGATGGTGATCATCCGCCGGTCAGCAGGAACGGCTTGTGGCGTCGAAATGCAATACAAGAAGGCACAATCCCAGAGCAGTAGCCGCCCGTTGCCCTGTCCCACGAGATGGAACCATCGCTTGGGGAACGCGATGCTCTTGAGGGACTCGCCGCTCGCGGCGTCGAAAACGCGAAGATGGCTTACGTCCCGAAGGTGATTCTGACGGAACGTTCGATCTTGAGTGACGGCGACGACATACGGGCCCATCCGCTTGATCAGGCGAGGCTCATCAAGCAGGGTCAGGGTTTGCCATAACTGGCGGCGATCCTTGTCGAAGGCCCGGATGCGTCGTGCCTCGAAAGCATAGGTAATATCCTGTTCATCTCCATCTCGTTGCCCAGTCGTGGCCGCAAGCATCGACGGGTCATTGATCGGAACCTCTCTCGTTTCCTGCCCGTCGAACAAAATGAACGTCGGAGCTGTCTGGGATAACGCCCTGCCACCGTGCCAGCCGAGATGCACCTGCACCTGATGCTCGACAGTCCGTACGCCGGCGATCGGGCGATTCATCCGCTTGTTCGGGTGGTCCTCCCAGATGGTGCGGCCCGTCTCCGCATCCAGTATGAATACATCGTCGAGGGTCCACACCGCCACCCAATGCCGATTGAACGTGGCCTCATATCCCCACGGCAGTGGCGATTGCCTTTGCCACCGGAGAGTCGGCACGGGCTCCATGTTGCGCATTTGCAGCAGTTCAGAGCGGATCAGAAGGTGGTCCGGGTCGTCGTCACTGAGCACGAAATCGCCACGATCCACGGCGGGCAGGCCCCACCGAACCCACTTGTCCGCTCGAGACGGGACCTCGATTTCCACCGGCTTGGCGTCAGTCTCGGGGCTCAACCAGGATGGGGCGATTTCATCGAGCTTTTGCTCCATCAAGACATTCAGGCCGGTTTGGCTCCCGCCTGCGAGACGGTCGCCCAGATCGCACAGGTAGCCACATGCATCCTCGCGATTCCAGTTCTTCTGCGCGCGGACCGCCCCGGTGGCGGCGTCGAGCACGTAGAGCGCCTCCCAAGACGGGCACATCAAACCTCTCGGTCCGAGGGTCGGCAGCCCCACCATGCCAGAGACGGGCAGAGGTTGCTCCCATACGGGCCGGCCATCCGCGGGCCTGATCGCGCTAATGGTGGTACCGCTAACCAGATACGCCCGCTCGTCATCGGCCGCAGCGATGGCCTTGAGATCGAGCATCTCGCGACAGTAGCGCGTCTGACCTGTTGAACGATCCACTGCCAGAAGCACATGAGAATCGACCGGGGCGAAGAGAACCGTATTCTCAAAAACGGCGACAATGCCGGCGGGGCGGCTGGTGGTCATGTGGGAGGCCCACTTGGCTGAGTTCATCGTCTTGAGGCGTGGATACGACATGGCCCAGCGAGTTGTTCCATCCATGATGTCCACGGCGGCGACGACTCCTGCTCCCGTACACAGATAAGCCACTCCGTCGGCGATGACCGGGGCCGCGTTGGCCAAAGGGTGATCGATGAAAAACTGGTTCTCATAAGCAATCAGCGAGCCGCCGCTGTAAAGGTGGTTGAGCCAGAGGAGTTCTCCGGTCTCGGCCGACAGACCGACGACAAAGAACAGCGGCAGGGCTTCGCGAGGTCGCCATGCAAGGGCCACGACCACCCCTCGGCTCACGGCCGGATCTCCCGCCATCATGATGTCCGCCAGTTCCGGCAGATACAGACTGCTCCAGAGCATTCGGCCGTCGGATCGATCGAGCGCAAAAACCGCGCCGGCGTGCCTGTAGGTGTCATGGTGGCCCCAGGCGAGGTAACAGTAAACCCGGTTGCCGGTCACAACCGGCCTTCTGGCTCGCGCGCATTCGATGAACGTCTTCTGAGGCTCGTACTTCTGACTGGGGAAGGTCATGGCATTGTGTTCGGGAGGCAGAAAAGTCCAGAGCGTCCGATTGTTGCGCAGGTCCAAGGCCTGGACGGCGTCACCCATGTTGAGCACCAGGCACTTTGAATCCCCGAGCGGTATCAGGGGCACGAATTCTTCCGCAAACGGCGGAACGTCGCTTTCGACCACAGCTCTGGCCTCCCAATGAGACTGCCATCTGCGCAACGGCAGTGTCGCGCGCAGCACGGGCAATCGGGTAACGACCGAGGCGGCCAGATCCAGTTGTGCCGGTTCCGCTACGGACGTTCCCGGCGATGACGACTGCCAGGAGGCGAGATGCCGGCGCAGCGACTCCTTGGCGCCGCCCGCTTCGACAACCACGTCAGGGACAGACTCAGGTGAAACAGACTCGCCAGACTGAACGCGGCAGAAGATTTCGCGGGCCAGCAGATCGGGATCAAAGGCTCCTGCCTGTCGAACGGCCCGCCCGTAGTAAAGCGAAGCCAACGCCGGAAGACCGAGATCCAAAAGGTTGTCGCCAATCATGACATCGACACGACGCTCAAGCTGAGGAATGGGATGCGAAAGACGAAACGCCACGAGGGCCCGCCAGTCATGATTGTCGGCCAGTTCCCTCAAGACCGGTTCATAGGCGGCGACCAGGGCCTGAGCCGTCTCCGCAGAAAGGCTTGATAGCGACTCGCCGACCCATCGCCGCAGGGAAATCCACGTAGTTCCCCCATCCGATTGCTGGATCAACGATTGCAGCGGGAGGTTCTGGTCGAGGGTCGAGCGGATGCTTCTCCAGTCACGGTTCTCAACAAGTTGTGGCAGTCTGCCGAGCTTGCCGGCTGCGGACAGATCCGACGGAAAGAGCGGATCGCAACCCATCGGGAACTTGCAGAGTTCCTCGCCTCGCCAGCCCCTGGAGCAGCGGTGGTCGTTTCGGTCCCACGGCGGATCCGGGGCCATGATCCGCTTCAGGATGCCGCGATAGATGGCAAGGGCCTCATCCGGCTTGCCGTGATTGAACAGCGTATCAGCAAGCTCGAACAGCGGATTGATTCCCTCAGGCTGCGGTCCCAATTCGTCAGCGATTGTTTTCACCCAGAACAGGGCTCGCTCGAAGCGCCACAAGCTGCCTCGATACACCGCCGCCAGCCGATTGGCCAGTTCCGCTCGCTTGAGGTGACCCGGCGGTAGCAAAGCTATGGCTTTCTCGATCGATTCGGCTTCGAGATGGAAGGCCTTCGCTTCATGGTGTCGGTTTGCCTTCTCAAGCATCGAGACGAACGCGGCGTCTTGTGCCGGATCCGCGGCGACGGATGCCCGGGCAGTTGCCGGTTGTTGAGCGAGGGTTTGCGTCGCAGCGGTCAGCAGCAGGAGGGCAGTCAGCGATACTGCCCATCGGCACGCGAATCGGCCGTCCGCGATCCGGAATCCGAGATCCGGGATTCGAGATTTGAGACTTGCAATGCCGAACTCACCAACTGAGACTCGAGATACATAATCCCTCATCAGAGACCTCGGTGGTCGCCGCGCCCACACTTGCCGACCTGCCCCCACGTTCTCATTTGCTGTTCTCTCCCCGCGGCCCGATCAACATGAGATCGCACCAGTTGACGTAGTCGCCGAGATCGCCGCCCGGCCCGAAATCGACCTGCAGCTCGATGTCCTTTGCTTCCGCAAGGGGCAGCAGCAGCCGGCGCCCCTTCTGCCCGCCTTGGAGCATCTCCTTGCATGCCTCTTTGCCGCTGAGACACACGGCCACCTGGCAATCGCCGCGCCGGCCCAACCAAGGATCAAGCCCAACGTGCCCCGTGAGGTACATCCACCTGCCGCTCAACTGAAACATGCACCGCGAACGCGGGCGCATTCCTAGACCGCGCTCAAACCAGCGATCACCGATCCGCAGGGGACCCCCAAGGGCGTTGCGATCCTTTCGAGGCAATGCCGGCGCACCGAAGTAAGCTCGTCCGTCTCCCCGCAACGGCAACTGCGTGAGGGGCGTCAATGCGGTGCCAGGCCAAACGACCCGCAGGATGGCCTCCCGGCCGACGCGGCACCGTGAACCGCTGCGTTCAAGAACGACGTCTTGGTCCGACTCGCCGATCCTGTCGCAGTACAATCGTTCTCCGTCCGCCAGTTCCACCAGGAACTGGTTCGCCTCGCGGCCATCAGTCGTCGCCGAGTCGGCGGCCAAAATGATGGCCGAGACCGTTTCGAGTGGTATGTGAGTCTGACCGAACTCGGTGTTGACGGTCACTTGTCCGTCGCTGATCCGGTCGACACCGGCGGCTACCACATCACCGTTGCGCAGCAGCACGAAGGGCGGTGCCGGATGATCGCCGGCGAGCGAGACCGGTGCAGCCTGGTAGCGGGCAATCCGGGAACCATCCAGTTGGAGGGACTTCCAGAGCGGGCTTGTGAATGACCAGCGCCGATCGTTGCCGCCGGCCTGGGGCTCTGCGATGATCGATTCGCCGTTACGGAGCACGACACGAGGTCGAAAGCCGGGCAGTGTGGCCGCGCCGGTCTCCAAGAGCAGGGCGTCCTTCGCCGGGACAACGAGCGTTTCGCCCGCCGGAGTGACCGCCTTGACACCCAGATCGCCGGTCAGCTCCCACGTCCTGGCCAGGATGATCTGCTCCTGAGAAAAAACGATTGGGCCGTCGAAGGTCTCGATTCCTCTTGTCGGCTCTTGGGCATACAGACCGGTCAGCGTAAGTGAGATCGCCAGCCAAGGCATGAACGCGTCTCCGAATGGTCGCAAGACTCCGCGCGGTAAGTCGCCCGTACTTGTACACAATCAAAGACATCGAAGCAATACCCGCTTGGGGATAATGACCGGTGGCCCATTGCTGTTTGACTGTCGGCGGCGGATGGGTCAGGATGATGGAAACCACGGGAGGCAAGACGGGGAGACCGAACATGCACACAGAACTGACACGCCGGGGCTTTATCAAACAGGTCGCCATCGGGGCGTCCGTTGCGGCCGTGCCCACGGTGGCCCGGGGATACCCTGCCAATGAGAGAATCCGCCTGGGCTGGATCGGGATCGGCAATCGGGGCGAGCAGCTTCTGACGGAGGTGACGACCCAGTTCGTGCGAGAGGCTTGCACCGTGGCGGTCTGCGACCTGCTTGCTGACCGCGTCGCCAAGGGCCTTCAATTGGCGGCCCTAGACCGGCCGAAAGGCTATACCGACATGCGCACCATGATCGAGCACGAGCGCCTCGATGCGGTGATCGTGGCAACCCCCCGGCGACGCATGCCGAGGTTTCAATCCCGGTCATGCAGGCGGGCATCCACTGTCTCCAGGAGGCCCCGCTTGAGACGACCGTCGAGAAGATCGATGCGCTCAGCCGCGTAGCCCGCAAGGCGAAGGTGGTATTCCAGATCGGGGCACAGCGGCGGTACCACCCCGGGTTCACCGCGGCCCTGCCGCGTCTGCTGAAGGGTGAGTTCGGGAAGATCACCTTCATGCAGGGCCATTGGCATTGGCCGTGGGCCCTACTGACTCATCCGATCGACAGGACGGGCGGCATGTTCCTCGATCAGGCCTGCCATCACTTCGACGTGATGTGTTGGGCCATGAACGAGAAACCGCCGATCACCTGCACCGCCATGGGCTATCATCAGGCGCGTCCGAAGGCCGGCCCCAAAGCCTTCAGCCCCACGCATGCTACGGCTTCCTTCCGGTTTCCCGACGGCAGACTGTTCGCCTACACACACCTCTTCTGCCTTCCCAAGCGGTTCACCGACGAGCAGTTGCAGATCTTCTGCGAGAACGGTTGCCTGGACCTGATTCGCGGGATGTTCTATGACGCTGACAGCACCGAGAAACGGATCGGAGAGGCAAGCGGTGACGATTCAATGAAAGGCACAAGCGAGATGCTCAGGGATTTCTTCGCCGTCATCCGCGACGGCGGCGGCCGCGCCCCGCGGGCGAGTCTGGAAACGGCTCGCAACGCCGCCCTGATGGGCATCATGGGGCGAATGGCCATGAGCAGCCCGTCCGGCGATGCCTACGAACCCCGCGTGATCCACTGGGCCGACCTGCAAACAACGACCGATCCGGAAACGAAACCGGCGTCAACCCCCTCGGGAAACGGGTGAGAGAAGGCCTCCGCTGCTACAGCCCCTCCTGCAATCACGAGGCCGCGAGGTGATGTATTGGTGAGCTGGCAGGATCCAGGTTGGCCCTTATTTGGCGACAGGCCCAGCATTGGTCATCGCCACTCGGTCTGCAGTCGAGCTGCCGAGCGAACGGATGTAGGGCACCAACTGGTGTCGGCGGAGTTCGCGTTGACCGGTGCCTCGGGCGCGCGGTCGAGCGGAGTCAGTGGGTCGCGTCCTTTGATCGCGCCGACCGGCAGGCGGGTCAAAGAGCGACGTATAGGAGAACAGACAGAAATTGCCCGTCTTGTCCACGGCGGACGCGATCTGCTGTCGGACGACTGAAATGCCTTGCTCCGTCGGAAGCTTGCCGTCAAACCACAAGCCGGGCACCACGTCGATCTGACGGCGATAAGGCATCCACATCTCCAGCCCCTGATCGAACTTCTGGACATCGGGCTTGTAGTTCATCGGAAACGCGGCGTCGATCAGCCCCCAACGCGCCCAATAGAGCTCATCGCGAAAGTGGCTCAGACTCTGCCTGCGGTTGGTCCCGACGGAAGCGGACAGTATTGCCTGTGGCCGCGTCTCGCGGACCATGTCACGAATCTGGGCAACCAGCTTGGTGACCTGACGAGTCCGCCAGCGGTCCCAGTTGGCCTTGTTGTCATCCGGGTTCGGCCACAACCATGATTCCCCCCGATATAGCTCGAGCGTCCGCTTGTCGCGCGGGTAATCGATGTCCGAGCCCACGGGAATGGCCGGCGGCTCGTTGGGGAAGCGGATGTAGTCCATGTGCAGCCCGTCCAGCGGGTAATTGGCAAGAAGCTCGCGAAACACGTCGACGATGTACGTCCGAACCTCCGGCAGACAAGGGTTGAGACTGACGTAAAAAGAGTTCAGCGGCTGACGCCGGCCGTGCTGGTCATACCAGAACCACTCAGGATGCTTGTTGTAAAGCTGGTCCGGGCACTTCGGCGGGGCTTCGCCCTTCCAGGCGGGCATGACATTGACCCAGGCGTGGATCTTGAGTTTGCGTCCATGAGCTTCCCGGCACGCCACCGCCAGCGGGTCGAAACCCGGCGACTTGTAGTCGTACTCTTCCGACCACGGCTCGATCTTGGACGGATAGTAAACCGTGCCGTTGCCGCGAACCTGGAAGATGACGTTGTTAAACCCGGCGTCGGCACAGTTGGCCATGACCTGCTTGACATCCTCGGGGCTCCCATAATCGGTGCGAACGACCCAGACGGCCCGGACCGGTCCGTCAAAGCGCGGCCCCGTTCGGCAACCGGCCAGCAGGCCAAGCGCAATCGCGGAAGTGACCACAAGAATTCTGCCCTTCATGATGAACCTCCAGGAAATGTCGGGTCAACATCTGACACAGGTCGCCCGGATCGTACCAGAAAACGGCCATCCTGGCACGCGATATCGGCCTGACGGCGATGGCGTCCTGCGGGCCGGTTACGCTCGTCTTGCCCCATCCCTTTGCCCGGGTAAGATGGTAACCTCCGCCGGTCGGGCAGGACAAAGTTAGGCTGCTTAATCTAACCCCAAGGAGCGTACCATGGCTTCCGATGAGATCAACGACACATGCATGCCGCGTCGGGATTTCTTGAAAAAGTCCGTTGCTACGGCCGGAGTGATCGGTGCCGGGGCGGGCGCCGGGACCGCCGGGTGCTCTCACCACCCACACGAGATCGGCCCTCACGGAATCGAGGCAGGAGATATGGCTGCTCCAAGCGATAAGCGAGGCTACAACGACGTTTACGCCGGGCGGTACATCAACCGGGTGGCCTTCCCTCTTGGTGGAATCGGGGCCGGCATGTTTTGCCTGGAAGGGACCGGGGCGATTTCGCACCTCTCGCTGCGCCACCAGCCGGAGGTGTTCAACGAGCCCTGCACCTTTGCCGCTGTATGCGTGAAAGGCGAGAAGAATATCGCCCGCGTGCTCGAAGGTCCTGTCCCGGCCTGGAAGGTCTTCGGGGCCCCGGGTAGCGGCAACGGGGCAGCCGGAAAGACGTACGGTCTGCCTCGCTTCCGCGAAGCGTCCTTCAAAGCACGTTTCCCCTTTGGCATCGTGGCTTTGTCAGACAGCCGGGTACCACTGGCCGTCGAAATCACCGGCTGGAGCCCTTTTGAGCCGGGCGACCCCGACAACTCGTCGCTGCCCGTCGCCGGATTGGAGTACAGGTTTACGAACACCAGCAAACAGGCCATTGATGCGGTGTTCTCGTTCAACACCCGCAACTTCATGGCTATCGGCAACGATGGCCACGGTGTTCGACAGGGCCATCAGGGATTCGTCCTCTGGCAAAAGGGCAGCGAAGACAAGCCCTGGGAGCAGGGCGAGTTCTCGGTATCCGTCACCGATCCGGACGTGAGGATCAACCACGCCTGGTTCCGGGGTGGTTGGTGGGACCCGCTGACCATGGCCTGGAACGACGTCCAGAACGGCGCCTGCTACGACCGCCCCCCGGTGACCGAAGGCGGGCCCCCTCCCGGAGCCAGCCTGTTTGTTCCGTTCTCGCTGGCCCCTGGCGAGTCAAAGACCGTCGTGCTTCAGGTTGCCTGGTACGTCGGCAAGACAACCTTGCGAGTCGGGTATGACCCGAAGGATCTCCCCGAAAGCCAGAAGGACCGTTTCAGCCCGTGGTACTCCGGTCGTTTCGCCAACGTTGATGCGGTGGCTGCGTACTGGCGCGACCGATATACCGATCTCCGTTCGCGTGCTGAGCGGTTCGCCGATTGCCTTTACGCAACCTCGTTCCCGCCGGAGGTGATTGAGGCGGTTGCTGCCAACCTGACAATCCTCAAGTCGCCGACGGTGCTGCGGCAGACCGACGGAAAGCTATGGTGTTGGGAAGGCTGCTGTGACGATCATGGCTGCTGCCATGGTTCTTGCACGCACGTCTGGAACTACGCCCAGGCAATTCCTCATCTCTTCCCGTCACTCGAGCGGACGCTTCGAGAGACGGAGTTTCATGTGTCCCAGGATGAGCGCGGCCACCAGGCGTTTCGTGTTTCGCTGCCGATCCGCCCGCCGGACCACGGTTTCCATGCCGCCGCCGACGGCCAGCTCGGCGGGATCATGAAGACGTACCGTGAATGGCGGATCAGCGGCGACACTGAGTGGCTCAGGACCATGTGGCCCAAGGTCAAACAGAGCCTCGATTACTGCATCAACACGTGGGACCCCGGTCGCAAGGGCGTGCTGGAAGAACCGCACCACAACACCTACGACATCGAGTTCTGGGGCCCCGACGGCATGTGCAGCAGCTTCTACATCGGGGCGCTGACCGCAGCGGTCAAGATGGGCAAGGCTCTGGATCAGAATGTATCGGTCTATGAAGACCTGGCCGCCAAAGGAACCAGGTTTATCGAAGAGCAACTCTTCAACGGCGAGTATTTCTTCCAGAAGATCCAGTGGACCGGGCTTAAGGCCTCGAATCCGCTCGAGGCCATAAGCCTGCACAGCCATTATTCGCCTGAGGCCATCGAGCTGTTCAAGAAGGAAGGGCCCAAGTATCAGTACGGCACAGGCTGTCTCTCGGACGGCGTGCTGGGCTCGTGGATGGCGATGGTTTGCGGAGTCGGTCAGGTGCTCGACCCCGGCAAGGTGACCAGCCACCTCAACAGCGTGTACAAGTACAACCTGAAGCATGACCTTTCCGAGCACGCCAACCCGCAGCGCCCCAGCTATGCGTGTAATTCGGAGGGCGGTCTGCTGCTGTGCACATGGCCCAAGGGCGGCAAGCTCTCGTTGCCGTTCGTCTACAGCGATGAGGTGTGGACGGGTATCGAATACCAGGTGGCGTCGCACTTGATACTGATGGGGTTGGTGGACGAGGCGCTGGATATCGTTCGAACCTGCCGTGACCGGTATGACGGCCGGGTCCGCAACCCCTTCAACGAGTACGAGTGCGGCCACTGGTACGCCCGGGCCATGTCTTCGTACGCCCTGTTGCAGAGCCTTAGCGGCGCCCGTTATGACGCGGTGGACAAGATCCTGTACCTGGAACCCAGGGTGAAGGGCGACTTCCAGTGTTTCCTGGCGACAGCGGCAGGTTACGGTATCGTCGGCGTGAAGGACGGCAAAGCGTTTTATGAGCCCAAGGTCGGGCCGGAGATCAACGAGATCAAGTACACGCCGAGAGCGTGAGGGCGAATGACAAGAGCAAGTTGTCAGTCGTCAGTGGTCAGTTTTCAGTCTCTCATTTGGCCGATTACCGACTACTGATGACTGATCACTGATCCCTTGTTCCGGTCTTCTTTGGTCCGCCCACGACGGATCTCCGGCATTGGCGTCTCGTCATGGGTCATTCGGGCCCGGAGGGCCGGTAATGGTTCGGATGAAAGCCGAGGCTCGGCGCGAGCAGTTGCTCAAGACGGCGGCCCGGTGCTTCGCCAAGTACGGGTATCGCGGCACCACCACCGCCAAGATCGCAGCCGAGGCCGGGGTCTCCGAACCGATCATCTATCGCCACTTTCGCAACAAGCAGGAGCTGTTCATTGCCCTGATCGAGAA
This sequence comes from Phycisphaerae bacterium, assembly GCA_035384605.1. Taxonomy (NCBI): domain Bacteria; kingdom Pseudomonadati; phylum Planctomycetota; class Phycisphaerae; species Phycisphaerae bacterium. The sequence continues at coordinate 22,532 of DAOOIV010000006.1, read as the reverse complement.
AGTCGGCGACGAGGTCATGAATAACTGGAACCAGGCCATCCGCAATGCCCGCAGCCCGCTGGAGAAGCTGCAAAGTCTGCTCTACCGGAACCCAGCCACGGCTGACCCATGGACGGCCAGTGTGTACCAGCTCCTGTTTCATGCCTCGACGGAGGTCTCCGAACCGGCCATCCAGCAGGCCATCCGCGATCACTACGAACGGTATGTCCGGACCCTCGCAGCGGTGATGTCCGAAGCCCAGAAAGCCGGCCAGATCCGAACCGATCTGCCCGCCGAGTGGCTGGCTTGGCAGATCATCCACGCGGCAGTGGGGTTTGCGATGGTGCGACCGCTGAATATCCCCAGCCACGCCAATCTCAAATTCGTCCAGGGCACGATTCGCCTACTCGCCGAGCTGCTTACCCGGAACACCGGAGGTGAACACCTTATTCCTGAGGCTAAACCTCGCTCTGGCAAGCGCTTGGCAAAATAAACAATGCTGGCCCGGATGCACTTTCTCTCGCTGTGGGTTGAGACCAGGCCTCAGTTCATGGCGAGATTCGGCTGGCGTCCACCCCAGAGATCGTGCGCCAGAAACCCAAGCGACATCCCGCCGAGCCGGAACCTGATGATGCTGTTCTCCCGATGATGGTGCCTTGAATCACGTTTCTGATCGACAGGCCAAGATGGGTATAATTCGGTGTATGAGCGTAGGTCAGTTGCCTTCCTTTTCTGAGCCCGTAGGGCTTTTCCCTTTGCCCAATGCCGTGCTTCTGCCCGGCGGCACCCTCCCGTTGCAGGTGTTCGAAGACCGCTACCGGGCGATGGTCAGGGACGCCATTGAGGATCAAGGGATTATCGCCATGGCTCTGTTGCGGCCGGGTTACGAACCCGTCTATCACACCAACAGGGCCGAGATCTACCCCGTTGTCTGTGTCGGCAGGATCAACGATCACGTTCAGATCCCCGACGGCCGCTACTTCATCAACCTGCTGGGGCTCTGCCGGGCTCGCGTCCGCCAGGAAGATCGCGACGGCGAGTACCGCATCGCCATGCTGGACCCCATGCTACCGACGGGCTCGGGAATTGAGGTCGACGGCGAGTTTGCCGCCCGTAACTCGCTGCGAGCTGTCCTTGGCCTTGAGCAAATTGAGACCACCGACGTCATTCAACGCGTGAGAAACCTCGTTGACAGCGAACTGCCGCTGGGCGAGCTGGTTGACCGGGTCGCCTCAGCTCTGCTGCCGGCCGAAATGGTGGAGCTCAAACAGCAACTGCTGGAAGAGATGAATCCTATCCGACGGGCCGGAATTCTTACACATGAACTGCGCACGCTGGTGCAGGTGATGACCGTCCGTCAGAAGGATCTTGACCGCTGGCCACGGCTCGGATCGATGAATTAGACAAGGTTTGGGCCATCGGTCCTTGACGACGTAAGACGATACCGTGACGACGCCGCAGTCTCGCGCCTCTGCTTGCTTTGTCTCCGATTCTCGATTTCCCGTTCACACTTCAGCCGGCGGGGTGCTCATTTTTGTCGAACCTGAGACGGCCGATCAGCTCGCTGACCGACTTGAGACGGTGTCGGCGAAGATAGGCTTCCACGCCTTCCAGGACTTTCACAGGTGTGGTGGGGTCGATGAACAGGGCCGTGCCGATGCCGACGGCGGTCGCACCCGCCAGGATGAACTCCACGGCATCGCTCCAGGTGCGTATGCCACCCATTCCGATCAGAGGGATGTTCGCTGAGCCCGCCACTTCGCGATAGACGCGACTGACCAGATTCAGGGCCAGCGGCTTGATGGCCGGACCGCTCAGACCGCCCGTGCGGTTGGCCAGAATAGGTCGCTGTCTCTCGACATCGATGGCCATGCCGACGAACGTGTTGATCAGCGAGAGGCAATCCGCTCCTGCATCGATCGCTGCCCGAGCCGTCTTGGTGATGTCGGTCACGTTGGGTGACAGTTTGACGATCAGCAGGGACCGCTTGACCACTTTCCGGACGCTCGCGACCAAGCGGCTCAATGCGTCGGCATCAGTGCCGAACACCAGGCCGTCGGACACGTTGGGACAACTGACGTTCAATTCGAGACCGGCTATCGCATCATAGGGGTCAAGTCGCCCGCAGACGGTCCTGTACTCTTCAATGCTATGGCCGGCTACGTTCACAAGAACGGGCACATCCAGGTCGCTCAGGACGGGAAGCTTTTCGTTGATGAATCGTTCAAGGCCCACGTTGGCCAGGCCGATGGCGTTCAGCATCCCGCTGGCGGTCTCCACGATTCTGGGGGGCTCATTTCCACGACGCTGGTTAAGCGTCACGCTTTTGGTGGTGAAGGCTCCAAGGACGCTGATGTCCATGAAAGGGGCATACTCATCGCCGTAACCACAGGTGCCCGAGACCGTCAAAACCGGGTTCCGCAGCACCAGGCGGCCCAGGCGCACGGTCAGATCGATGCCGGTCGGGGAATCAGCCGTCTGCATGGCGGGGGAGCATCCGGCATCCGCTCCGGGATGTCAAGATGACCGGCTTTCCCTCCCGGACTCGTCGAGGTATCATAATCCGTTCAGCCATACCTGTATGTTGATGCGACCGACGACGGCTGAAGGGAAAAAACGCGACATGCGGCGTTTCATGCTGAAATCCAAGATTCATCGGGCAACCCTGACGGGAACCGACCTTAACTACGAGGGCAGCATTACCATTGACCAGGACCTGCTCGAAGCGGCCGACATCCTGCCAGGGGAACAGGTCCACGTGTTGAACCTGCACAACGGTGCCCGGTTGATCACCTATGCGATCGTTGCCCCTAAAGGGTCGGGCACGGTGCTCTTGAACGGCCCGGCGGCCCGCCTGGGAATGCCCGGAGACATTGTCACGATCTTGACCTATTGCGACGTCTCCGAGGAAGAGGCCCGTACCTTCAAGCCCAGGGTGGTCCTCGTGGACGACAAGAACCGTCCGCGCAAGTGACCGTTGCTGACGACAAGGCGATTCCCTATCGGGATCGGCTCGGGAGTCCGGGGCTTTCGGAGAAATGGCCGTGGAAATTGACCTCCAGCGTTTCTACCGAGTCAACCGGCCCGTTCTGATGTGGATCGTCTTCTTCGCCGGGTTGTTTCTCCTCCGCCAGTTCTTCGCCCTCGTTTTCATCACCTTCATTTTCGCATTCGTGATGCGCAACGTGGCCAGGTTTCTGACCGCCAACACACGCATGCCCTATTGGGCGGCCGTGGTGTTTCCCTACCTCGGGGCACTGACCCTCCTGGTTTTACTGATGATGACGGCGATCCCGAGAGTGGTCGACGAGGCGGCGGAGTTCGGCCGGAAAGTCCCCGGACTGCTCGAAGAGCTTGCCAAGGAGGTGCAGAAATCGGCGGAGTACTACGGCATGGAGCCCATGCTCGCCAAGTTCGTCCATGCCGGCACTGAAACCTCCACGACGGCACCGGCCAACGACGGAGACGGTATGGCGTCGGGTCCGGAGCGCGTGAACATTCAGGAACTGGCCAAGACCCTCCAGACGTTGGCGATCGGCTTGCTGCCCGGCATGCAAGTTCAGGATGCCAAGGGGAACGCATCCGAACCTGAATCAAAAGGCTCCACTCGCAGCGACGACCTGCGAGCGAGCATTCTCGGCCTCTTCAATCGCTTCATACGAGGCGTGATCTCGGGCACACTTCAGTTTCTTCTGGCCATACTCTTGTCATTCCTGATCGTGCTGGACTATGAGGCCGTCGCCGGCGAGCTTCGCAAGTGGCGCACAAGCCAGGTCGGACGATTCTTTCACGAGGCTGCCGCCAGCGTAGTCGACTTCTCGCGCGTCGTTGGTCGAGCGTTCCAATGTCAGATCGTGGTGGCCCTTCTCAACGCCACCATCACCTGCGTCGGAATGGCTATCCTGGACATCCAACCCCTTCTTCTGCTGACCACCATCGTGTTTCTCTTTGGCCTCATTCCGGTACTCGGTGTCTTTATCTCATCGGTGCCAATCATTCTGATTGCTTTCAACAGCCACGGTTTGACCCTGGCGCTGATTGCCCTAGGCATGATCGTCGGTGTGCATCTGCTGGAAGCCTACGTGTTCAACCCGCGAATCTATGCCGCACGGTTTCACCTCAATCCGGTCATTGTATTGATCATTCTCCTCGTGGCTCACGAGCTGTTCGGCGTCTGGGGCATGCTCTTGGGCATACCGGTCACTACTTATGTTCTCAACATCGCCCAGATCCCTGCTCTTCCACCTCCCAAGAACCGGTTACGCCGGAACAGCGCGACGAAGGCGCCCGCTGCATAGCGCCGCTCGCTGCCAACACATGCATCCCGCAGGCTGTTGACGATTATTCGTCAGCAGCGCACTGCTTGGCGAAGACAACATCACAGGCGTAACGCGCCTTCTTTGCTGTGACATGAGGCAAGCACATAATCGACGCATCAAACTCGACGAACATCATGACACGTTTGGCCTGCGCAATCAGTAGCCGATAGCGACAGAAGAACGACCGACCGAGCGGTCCAGTCAGCGCATGAAACGGGCGGACTACCCGATACAAATGGGGCAATCCGCCCTGTTTCATTCGGCCACTACGAACTTATTTCTTCTTCCGCGCGGCCTTCTTCGCCTTCTTGGCTTTCTTTGCGGCTTTCTTCTTAGCCATGGCATACTCTCCTTTCATGGAGTTGACTATCCCGTGTGACGCGAACGGGATTCACGGATTTTTTAATGCGCCTTGCGTCCGGAGTCAACACCTTTTTTTCCGAATCCATCTTTTTTTTGCCCGAACGTCCTCTGACCCGGTCAGCGAGTTTGGGCAGGTCGATCCGAGGGGGAACCATGCTCCCGTGCCATTCGCATCGATTGGCATGTGTTCTCCCTCCCCATTTTGCCGTGATGAGATTCATCGAACGATCCGAGTCGGAAGTTGAATAAGGATTACGTTCTTCACTCATCGGATGCAGCCCAGACCGTCCTCGTCAAGTTCGCATATGGACGTCGCGGCAGGAGTCTCAGATCCTGAGTCTGGCCGGCGACGACGATCCCGGATCGTCGGCTCCAGGCGCTGCCGCCGGCCGCACGAGCAAGTCGAAATGGACGGATCGAGCCGCCTGATGATCGGCCGCTGCCGACAAGAAACCGCCAACCGGCTCCCTCTAGGTGATTTGGAGAGGCTCAGCCTGAGGTTCAGCGCCGGTCTTCTTGATGGGAACGATGAAGGGTGTGCCGCAAGCTGAACAATTCCTTTGCTCACCACGCGCCGAATCCGGAAAAACCATGAGACTCTTGCATCGCGGGCAGAGAATCTTCACTCCAGCCCCCTCTGTGTTCTCCGGAACGACCGAAGACGATGTTCCGGTCCCTGTGCCCTTCTTCTCAGGGATCAGGAACTCGGTGTGACACTTGGGGCACGTGTGGTTTTTGCCCCGCGCGGCAACCGGAAAGGTAAGCTTCTCACGGCATGAGGGACAGATGACCTTGACCTGGATCACGACGGGCGGACTGCCGGCCGGCCTGGCGGTCTTTTCTGCGCCTGTTGTTTTTCCGAACAACTTGCTTTCGGGTTCTCTGTCCAGCCTTCCGGCCCGCTGGGCCCCTGTTCGAGATGTAGGCGGTTTTCGCTTCTTCAACAGCTTCGGCGATCGTGCCTGTGTCTGCGGGCCCCCGGTCGCCCGTTTCTTGAGGTCCGTGCCTGTTGCCGCCTGGTAACAGTGAGTGAACAGAAGCGCAAACTCGCGTGTCTGGATGCCCGTGACCAGCGAAGCTGAACTGGTGCCCAGTTGGCCGCTCAAAACCTGCATGTATAAGTCACAGAACGCGTATGGCTCCCATGCCTCGTTCTGTTCCAGCACTTTTCGGAAACGGTGCACTTCCGGGGCGGCACCCGGGCTGATCGCCTCGAGCGCATACGTCCGCAACTCTGTGAATACCGGACTTTCACCAATTCTCTGGAAACACTCTTTGGCGGATTTGCTGTTTCCCTCCATTCGTTCGCAGAAGGCTATGATGTGGAACCGCTCTTTCTCCGGCACGGCTTGGGCGTACATCTTGCACTCGCCGATCCAGCCGTTCCAGAGGTAGAGCAGGCTTCGAGTTGCGGCTGCCATGCCTTCGTTGATCACGACCCCGGAACCGAAGAGGCGGGCATCGTCAATCGCGTCAAGCGTCTTTTTAGCCCCAGTGTTCTGGTGCTCTTGCCACTGCAACGACGGCGTCCGCGCGCCGCGCAGCATAATGATCTTGGCGACTTCCGGTGACAATCTGGCCAGGTCCAGATCGAGCATCAGCCCAACCCAGTTCGTTCACTCGACAAACAACCACGAATCCATCCTCACCATCGACTCAATGAACCCCTGGCTTTCGGCTGAGGAATGACGAATTGTCGCAGCGGTGTTCCCAACGAGCTATGGGACGTTCGTCGTCGTCAGGTTGCACCGGCTGAACCTGCGCCGCCTCCCGATCAGAGCGGCGTGAGCGACGACAGACCGTGTTTCCCCGACCTTCTGCGTCAGGCGTCATCGTCATCCCGACATGACGCGGAAGGCGATTGCCCGGCCCGGCGCCTGAAATAGTCCTCGCTACGGCGGAGCGCAATCAGGACCCCCAGGACCACGACGGTCATCGCGATGCCACCGGCCGCGTAACCCGCTCCGATCAGGACACCGATTGCCGACGCCACCCAGATCGTGGCTCCCGTCGTCAGCCCGATAATCGTCTTGTGATCGCGAATGATCGCCCCTGCACCCAGAAACCCTATCCCCGTCACCACCTGCGCGGCGATGCGACCCCGGTCGGCTCCGCCCTCGCCTGCGATGAGGATGGAGGCAATGGTGAAGATCGTGCTGCCAATACAGATGAGGCTGACGGTCTTAACCCCGGCCGGCTTGGCGCGATGTTCCCGTTCCAGGCCGATCAGCGTTCCGCAGAAAACCGCGCACGACACGAGGATCAGTCCGCAGAGCGGCAAGGGCACTGCCTTGTAAAGATCTCCGAACCAATCCATGGAGGCCATCATACTCGACACGTCGTTTCTCCCGAGGCCAAGATCAGAAGGGTCTTTTTTGGGGAAGACACACCATGTTTCCGAGAACCGTCAGCTCAGCCGACGCTGGCCAGGAGCATTATCGGCCACGTCCGGGTAAGCTGCCTGCCGTCAAGCATCAGTCCAAGACTCCAGCAGCAACATGAGAGTTCGGTATTTACGCCGGCCCTTCATCGAAACGATACATAGACTGAAGGTCGGGGACAACCCCTGAGTAAGTTCCCGAGAGTTCGCCCCCGGCCGAACCCGGGTTTGAGCAAGCACAGGTCTGCCGACAAACGCACTTTTGCCGGCCGGTCACCCGTGCGGTCGACTCGAATCCGGGCGACAAATCCGGCTGCTGTGCCGGCCAAGTAGACATCCTCCCGAGCAGACCAACGGACGGCCGGGAGAGGAACCGTGAGCACATGGAAGGGAACGACGCTCCTACAGTACTGCTGGTTGACGACTGCCCCGCAAACCGGCGCCTGTTCGAAAGGCTGCTGGTCAAGGACGGTCTCGTGACCGTGCATGCCGTAAACGGCCAGGAAGCCGTCGAATTAGCCACGCAGCATCTTCCCCATGTCATCATCATGGACATCATGATGCCGGTGATGGATGGGCTGGAGGCAACGCGGCGGTTGCGCGCGGATCCTCGAACCGCGCGGATCCCCATCATCATCGTGAGCGCCAAGACCGACCAGGAGGATCTCACTGCCGGACTGGCTGCCGGGGCCGATGAATACCTGTTCAAGCCCATCCATGCCCGCGAGTTCCGGCTTCGCGTCCGGTCCATGGTCCGGCTCCGCGAGGCCCAGCTTGACCTCGAACGGGCCAACGCCTCGCTGTCCCAACAGACCTGCATCCTGGCCAGACTCAACGAATTCAGCGAGTCGGCCCTGGTCGCCGATTCGATCGAGTCCAACTGCCGGCACATCGTCGAGACCGCCTCCCAATTACTCGACAGCCGGCGCGTCTCGCTGCTTATCCCCGACGAGTCCGGTGAGCATCTGCGGTTCGGCTACGCCGTTGGCATCCCTCCGGACATCTGGCGAAACCAAAGCGTGCCCGTCGACAGTCCCATCGCCGGACGAGTGTTCCAAACCCGTCAAGAGATCGTTGTTGGCCGCCAAGAGGCTCCTCAAATCGCCCGCAGCCCCTATGAGTCCTGCTATTTTGCCAGTTTGCCCCTGATCTGCGAGCCGCTCAGCGCCGGCAGCGGGGTGATCGGGGTGCTCAATATCACCGAGAAAGCCGGTGGACAGGAGTACACCGCCGAGGAAATCAATATCCTCCGGCAGTTCGCCCGCACCGCCGCCTTGGCCCTCAACAGCACTCTCACCCGACAGAAGCTCGATGTGACCCGCGATTCCATCATCCTGTCGCTCGCACGACTTAGCGAATACCGGCACCGCGAGACTGGTAAACACCTTGAACGCGTACGGGACCTTTCTCTCCTCCTCGCGCGACATTTGGCCGACGACCCCAGGATCTCTGGAACGATCGACGAACAATTCATCGATGATCTGGGACGAGCCGCGCCGCTGCATGACATCGGCAAGGTCGCCATACCCGACGGGATCCTGCTCAAGCCCGGCAAACTGACCGCTGAAGAACTCGAAATCATCAAGCGACATACCACCATCGGGTCGCAGACCCTGCGATCCGTCATGAGTGGCGGACACGAGGTCAGTTTTCTTCAGACCGCCATGGACGTCGCCCATTACCACCATGAACGGTACGACGGAAAGGGATATCCCGAGGGCTTGGCCGGTGAGCAGATTCCGCTGTCCGCGAGGATTGTTGCGGTCGCCGACAGTTACGACGCCATCCGAATGAAGCGCGAGTATAAGGCAGCGCAGGGGCATGAGTACGCGAAAAAGGAGATTGCCGCCGCCTCCGGCACACAGTTCGACCCCCGCGTTGTGCAAGCGTTCCTGGCATTGGAGCAGCAATTTCAGGAGACTTACGACCGTCATACCGAGGAGGAGGCTGAGGCAGAGGAATTGCAGGCAAGCACGTGCTGAAAAGAGATGGAAGCTCAATCTCGCTCGCCGGTCGCTGCAAGACACAAGCCACCGGCAACACCTGGAGTTGTATGTGAGGCATCAGGCTCATCGCCACTCTCCTTCCCTGCTGCCCCATGCGTGGGGACACCGGTGGTTACGGAGGCCGCCCCCCCCACGGACATGTTCCGGGATCTGTAATAGACGGCCGGCTCCTGCCCGAACTGTCACGGACCCCTGCCGTGGGCGGCACGGACCCGTGACAGAAGCGGCGGCAGTCCTCGCGGCTGACCCGGTTGTCGTGAACCGCAAGCCGAAGCAGACCGCTTCAGCGGTCTTTCCCGAAGGACAAACAGGCCGGCCGTTTGACGACTGGTTCACGGTCGACCAACTCCTCCTTCTCTGTGCTACCCCATCAAGCCCGTTTTAACGGGCCTGTCCTTGTCAGGTAATCCTGTTGAAACGGGCTGAGACCATAGAAAGGAGGAAGAACCGCGGGCGACCGCCAACCGGCCGCACAACGGCCGGCCTATCAGCCCGCCTTCGGCGGGAAAACCCGCTGAAGGGCCTTGATCGCCCAACCTGGACTGGTCGGCATGCCCGCCCAGACTGTCACGCACCCGGGCGGCACCTGGTCGACCACGAGACATTGACAGGCCCATGCCCGGAAACGAGAATGACGGATTGGCTACCCGCCTGAGCAGGTGGCCGGGCGGCAGTCGAGGCGGCTGCCGTTCTGCCGGCACTGAGACCGAAGGTGGTTCCCTCCTCGAAATCGTCCGTACGCCGAGATGAAAGCCGGCTGGATCGACTTCCCTCGGACCACGGTGCCGACAATCGAAGCGGGCGAACCTCGCGGCCCGTCCGAGCCCGACCGGACGGCATGGACACCCGACGTCGGGCCTAACGGTCGAAACGGAGCAGTGAATCATGGCAGTGGCCAGGCCCCAAGGATCGGTCGGATCGAGCGGCTTGAAAGCAGCGGCGATCGGTTTTGCCGTCGCAGCGGTGGCCGCCATTACCTTCACCATCATCATGTTTACGCAAAAGTCGGACCTCGAGGCAACCGCCAGCGAAGCCCAACGGCAGGCCCGCGATCAGCAAAGGGCCGCCGCTGACGCCCGACAAGCCTTGAGCGACGTCGCCCAGGAGGTCATCGGAAAACCTGCCGAGTCGCTGGCCGAGATCAAGTCGGCGATTGACGAGATCCGGACAACCGTGGCCAATGACCCGCAGGTCAAGGATGCGAAAATCACCGCCGACCAGCCGGTGGCCACGATGCTGAACAATCTTTTCAGCCTGTATCAAAAAACCGCCGGCCGGGCCGACGAACTTCAGGCTCAGCACAAGAAGCTCAACAACGATCTTGAGCAGGCCGTCAAGACCAGAGACGATGCCGCCAAGGCCTTCGAGACCCGAGTTGCCGAACTGGACGAGAAGTTCAAGAAGTTGATGCAAGAGAGCGAACAGTCCCGTGAGGAGTGCAACCGACAGCTTGCCGAACTCCAGGCTGCCCGCACCAAAGAACGCGACCAGATGGCCGGTGAACTTGATGCCGCCCGCAAAGCCCGGGATGAGGCCGAGAAGACCTTGAATGCCGAGAAAAACCGGACGGAGGGGCTGCTGGCCCAGTTAGCGCAATTCAAGCCCTCCAGCAGCGGCTCAGCCCTCCAGGTCAAGGACGGCGTGATCGTCCGCACAGTGCCGGCCGGGGACATCGTTTACATTGACCTCGGCCGCAGTGATGGGGTCAGGCTGGGCATGACCTTCTCGGTCTATTCCCCTGTTCGCGGCATCCCCACTGACGGAAAGGGCAAGGCAACCATCGAGGTCGTCAACGTATTCGAGACGACGGCAGAATGTCGCGTGACCTCACGCACGCCCGGCGAGCCGATCTTGGTAAACGATATTATCGCCAACCCTGTTTTCGATCGGTCGCGCCAGTTCACCTTCGCGGTCATCGGGGACTTCGATTTGAACTTTGACGGTCGCCCCGAAGACATAGCCGGCAAGGAAGTGAGTCGGCTGATCGACCGCCTTGGCGGCAAGGTCGTGAACAAGGTCGATACCGATACGGATTTCCTGGTTGTGGGTTCACCTCCGACCGGCCCTGTCCCGGTCATCCCCGGCTCGGAAGACGAGGCGGCCGTCACCGAGCGCAATGAGCAAGCGGCCAAACGCCTATCGGCTTTCGAGACCATGCTCAAGGAAGCTCGGTCGCTGTCGATCCCGATCCTGACGCGCACCCAGTTTCTGCATTTCCTGGGACAGAGTATGCCTGCCAACACCCCGGACGACACGTTGCCGACGTTGTAGGCCGTCGCGTTAACCCGAAGAATTGCCCGCTGGCGATCTTGAAAAACCGGTCTTGACATAATCTGCGAATACTCCCTGAACGCGTCGGTCACATGGGGCAACAATGACCACCGGCTGCCTGTAAGCCGGACACGGCGATGGCATGGGGCGAGGCGATGGGTGAATCGGGGGCGGGATCGGAACCGTTGGGACTCGCAGTGAAGACGGGCAAATCGATGCCGAACGCGGAACGATCAACATTGTGCCGGCGCGGCGGTTTCTCCTCAACTTGCGCAATTCGACGGAGCAGGCGTCGCAGGAGTCAGCCTCTCTCAAGATCTGAATCCGGATCTGCCTTGCCCCCTTTTGCTGACGGTGCCGCTCGCGTATCATCCCCCGGCATGCGACTGAGGAAGGCTTTCGGCGAACAGGCACAAGGAAACAGACATGACTGTTCATATTCGGGATCTCGGCAAACACATTGACTCGACGGTGACGCTGGCCGGCTGGCTCTATAACTCGCGGGTCAGCAGTAAGGTGGTTTTTCTTGTCGTCCGCGACGGTACGGGCCTGTGCCAGTGCGTGGTCGGAAAGCAGGATGTGCCGCCGGAGGTCTTCGAAACGGCCTCACGGCTGGGGCAGGAATCTTCGCTCAAGGTCACCGGCCAAGTCAAGGCCGAGCAGCGCGCTCCCGGCGGCCACGAACTGCACGTCAGCGGCATCGAGGTGGTGCACAGCACGACCGACTACCCCATCACCCCCAAACCGCACGGGCATGAGTTTTTGTTCAAGCATCGCCACCTGTGGCTGCGATCCCGACGCCCGACGGCCATTATGAAGATCCGTCACACGGTCATCGATGCCATCCGCCGCTTCTTTAACGACAACGGCTTCACGCTCGTGGACACGCCGATTTTCGCCCCCTCGGCCGGCGAAGGAGCTCAGACCCTCTTCTCGGTGGACTACTTTGGCGAGCCGATGTACCTGGCCCAGACCGGCCAACTCTATCTCGAGGCGGCGGCCTTGGCCTACGGCAAGGTCTACTGCTTCGGCCCTACTTTTCGGGCGGAGAAGTCCAAGACGCGCCGGCACCTGACGGAGTTCTGGATGGTTGAGCCGGAGATCGCGTACGCTGTCCTCGAGGATGTCATGGATGTCGCAGAGGATTTTGTCTGCTCGATTGTCCAACGAGTGCTGAAGGAACACCGCGCGGACTTGGAATTCCTCGGCCAAGACCTTGCCGCGCTCGAAAACGTGAAGCAGCCGTTTTACCGCATCACCTACAGTCAGGCGGCCGAGATCCTTCGCGGCCCGAAGGCCCGCGAACTCCTGGAGAAGGACCTGGCCGAAAAGAGCGCCCGCATCACCCAGCTCAAAGAGTCGATCCCGGCCAAGGAAGCAGCCCGCGATCGGCAGGGCGTCAAGAAGCATGAGCAGGAGAAACTCGCGGCCGAGGTCATCGCGGAGCGGGAAGAACTGGCCGAACTGGAAGAGCAGGTCTCGAACATACCCAAACACATGGAACTGGCGGCGAACTTCGAGTGGGGAAAGGACCTCGGCGGCAGCGACGAAACGATCATCTCGCGGCTGCATGACCGTCCGGTGTTCGTCACGCACTATCCGCGCGGCTGCAAGGCGTTTTATATGAAGCGAGATCACGAAGACCCGCGGGTTGTCCGCAACTTCGACCTGCTGGCCCCCGACGGCTACGGCGAGATCATCGGCGGCTCACAGCGCGAGGATGACCTGAACGTGCTGCTGGAGCGCATGGCCGAGGAAGGGCTGGCCACCGGGCCCTACGAGTGGTACCTCGACCTTCGCCGCTACGGCAGCGTCCCCCACGGCGGCTTCGGCCTCGGCGTCGAACGAACCGTCGCCTGGATCTGCGGCCTCAAACACATCCGCGAAACCATCGCCTATCCGCGAATGATGGACAAGGTCTATCCGTAGGCAGGCAATGGCCGGCCCAGATCATGGTAAATCTCGATAACTGCGGCGAGCGCATCCCGAACATTCCCGAGCGCTTCATCGGCAGTGTCGCCCTCCGCCGCCAATTCCGGCAGGAGCGGCGAAGTAACCGTGAAACCCCCTTCTGGCTGAGGGGTGAGGAGGAGGGGCACTTTGTAGAGCATGTGTCACCAACCCTTCGCTGTTCCGTAACGCTTTGACCTGCCATATTACACCGTACCGAGTCTCGAGAAGACAGAAGTCGACTTGATGACGTTGACGAGAGAGTTGCCCGCGTGAGCCTGATCCCCAATCCTGCTGAACTGCGACGTCGAGGCCTGGAGATCCTCGTCCGCGAGCTGGGCTACGTCAACGCCATGCGTTTGCTCCTGCAATACGAAACCGGCCAGGGCGACTACACCCGCGATCGGGATCAGATCCTGTCGGACTGGTCCGTCACGGAAATGGTCCGCGAGGCGGACAAGCTGGTCCGCTGAGCGAACGTCTCCCTCGTAGCCAAATGCCCGCATTGCGTGTCCCTCTCACTCATCGCACGGTCGTAACCGCGAGATGCTGGGTCTGATCACCATACGATGGCAGCGGCGACGCCGATAACCAGCATCAACAGCATCCCGACGACCAGCCATATGCGCAGGGACCGCCCTATGGCCAACTCCCCTCGCACCACGGGCACCTCGGATGGAAGACCTCCACACTCGGGACATCGCGGAGACGTCAGGTCCGTCAAGTTGTAGCCGCACTTGCTATAATAAGGCGTGTCACCTTTGCAGAGGTGCAGCAGCTTGCGACAGACGGTGAGCATCGAAACCGAGGCGATCAAGATGCAGACAACTGTGAGCGTCGGTTCACCTGGCGCTCACCTTCGCGATATTCATTCCATCCGGCCGCTCAGTTCAGCCTGCCCAGTTTGACCGTATCGAAGAGGATCAGGTTCCACTTCTTGCCCCTGCGCATAGCGTTATTGAGAAAGACCCTACTTTCAGAATGCGGAACCATTAAATTGGCTCAGCGCGACGGCAGAGTTGAGATGATTCCCGAGAGCTTGACGTCTTGCGACTTGCCCGCCAGCGTGCGTGTGCCCTCCGCCGTCACCGGCGAATCGCCCATGTCCCGACAGGTCAGTCGGAACGAACCTGACCCGTCGGCCAGCCGGGCCTCGAAATGAACGGCCTGTGCCTCCGGTCGTATGACCACGCTGCCTTCATCGATGAACGGCCGCTCGCGATACGGCTCGTAAACGAGAGCAAAGCAGCTATCGAGTTCGCGAGCGTTCGTCTGGTGACGCAAGAACAGGTATGGCAGTCGCCGCGGATCATCCTTGCCCCAACGCGCCTCCCCCCGGCCGGTCAGGATCGTCATGTCAGCGGCTGGACCGTGAATGCGCATGTGCGCACGGACCAGCCCTTCGTATTCCTCGCAGAGATCTGCTTCGGCTTGCCACGGCGACTCGGCCGGCGAAGCCTGCACCTGGCTCACATAGCCGTCGTGCAGATCGTCGTGCGGTATCATCGTGAGTCCCTGAACGCGCAGATTGCCGTAGAACAGCGGCAGGTTGTACGTATGTTCACGGCCGCCCTTAATGCGGAAGACGTCCAGGTAGCAGACACATCCGGCACCAAGTTCCGCCGCGACCAGCGTCCTGCGATAGACCGCAACATTCTCATAAGCCGTCGGGGCCTCGGCCGAGATGAGTTGCACGCCGTTGTCTCCGGCAAAGGCCAAGAGCTTGCCGCCGTCGCTATGACGCTGGCAGCGGTTGTCCACGCTGACGGTCGCATGACTGCGGGTGTTGCTGGTCCACGCCCAGCGGGCCGGCCAGTCGCCGGTGTAGAGCGGGTAACCCTGTTCGCAGATCAGTGGAAGGCCAAAGGCGAACAAACCTATGTTCAGCGCGTCGAAGTGCGAATGGCTGCTGGTTCCGGCCTTGGGGGAGTAAAACAGCCATAGCGCTTGCTCGTCCGGACCGAGGCCGCTGCGCAAAATGCCAAGTTGATAGTCCCGCTTGACGATGCTGGGCGTGTGCCACGGCCCGGATGTTTTGTCAGCCTCGATCGCCCGCTGAACCAATTCCTCGGGCTCTGCGGCGTAGATGTTGCGAGGAAGCGCGGAGGCGTCACCGTTTGCGATGCGCATGGCCGCCTGGGCATACCTGGCGTTGCCAGTCAGATCGAAAAGCACCAGGTAGGCACCCGCCGAGCCGCGCGGCCCGCTGGTCGCGCCGGGTTCGCCCACGTCGCCGATCTGGGGGATGTACTTCTCCAGACACCAGATGTCGGGCCAGAAATCGAAGGCAGCGCGGAGATTCGGGTGACTCTCCAGGGCAGCGCGTACGACGTCTTTGTCCATCGCCGCCAGTTCTTCGATCAGGCTGCAGTATTGGCCAAAAGCACCGGCGTCATAGCCGGTGGAACGCTCATTCCCCGAACCGTCCGCATTGAGGTGCTCAGGCGGTACGATGGCGGGCATGTACTTGCCGACCAGTTCCTTCAGCGCGTCACGTCCGTTGAGCACCAGCTCAACCTTGAGCCGGCACATTTCGGTGATCGTGCCGTTCATCCAGATACGTTCGCGGCGGCGGCCGCCGTCGATAAGGATGCGCTGCTCGATGTTGCGGCGGATGTCTTCGACACTGGTCTTGGGCATCGGCACCTTGAACTGGCGGGCCTTCTCGCCCAGGAACGTGAGCGTCTCAGGCGCCTGGCCGATGCCCTCACGAATCATGTCATAATCGATCGCCCGCTGAGCCCACATGCCGCCATCCCAGTAGTTCGGCCCCAGCAAGCCGTCCGAATACTCGCCCCAAACGTTGTTGTAGAACTGCTCCCGCTTGCCGTCGTAGTCGGGGAACACATCAGCCAGGCGGTCGAGCAGGATGGTCGCCTTGTGCGCGTAGATCGGCCGGCCGGTGAGAGCGTAGCCCGTGGCCAGCGAGCGGATCGCCGACGCCACCCGGCCGCTGCGCCCGAAGTAAGCATGATAGCCGATGTACCAGTCCCGCTCCTTCAGGCCACCGGGAAAGCGCTGCCAGCCGCTACCGTCATCGACGGCGTACAAGTGCTGCGGATCCCTCGGATCAGCATGCTCCGCGTTGAACAGCAGCTTGCGGTCAGCCCGCGCCGGATCGAACAAGCCTGTTTCAGGATCAATTCCACTTTCGTAAAACGCCCCGAAGTCGTTCTTCGGAAACAGCTCTTTGCAGTTAGGGCACTGTACTTTCCACGGATGGCCTTCGACCCACGCCAGCCAGGGATACGGATGCGGTCCGCGGTCACCATAGATGCCCATGCCGCATTTCGGGCAACCCTGGTTGACGTTGACCATAATCGCCCGCTTGAGCTTTGGCGGCACGATCATCCGCCACAACTCGTCATCGGGCGTCTTGAGCCACGGCTCGGCCGCCGCAATCGCCTCATCAACCTGCTTGCGGGCCCAATCGTATCGTTGGCCGTTTGTCTGGGCGTTGGCTCTTGCCTGGGCATGGTAGAACGTGGATACATTGACTCTTGCGGGCGACTCGCCGAATGCCGACGCCACCGCGAGCAACATGGCAGTTGATATGATGATCACAGCCAACGGACAAGGGAACATCACGCCCTGCGATCGATTGCTCATCTCCAGTCCCCAGCCTCCAATCCCCCGTCCCCACTATTTCGCCGCCATCGGCGTGGCGCTGACGTTGTCGAGCATACGCTGAAGGGCGACTCGGGCGAAATGGCGGGTCTGCTCATCGACCCGAATCTGATTGACCACGCGGCCGGTGGCCAGCTCGTCGAGGCTCCACAACAGGTGCGGCAGATCGATGCGATACATGGTCGAACACAGACATTGTACGTCGGCCAGCGACCGCACCAGCTTGCGACCGGCATAGCGGTTGGCCACGCGGTTAACCAGGTTGATCTCCGTGCCTACCGCCCAGTGCGAGCCCTCGGGGGCCTCGGTAATGATCTTGATGATGTATTCGGTGCTTCCGGCCAGGTCCGCCCGCTGCACCACTTCCCACGGGCACTCCGGATGGACGATGATCTTGCAGGCCGGATCGGCTGCCCGAACACGCTCGCACTGCTGCGGCGTGAACACCTGGTGCACGCTGCAGTAGCCGTTCCACAACAGGAAGCGGGCATTGCGGATCTGCTCGTCGGTCAGGCCCCCGGCGTCCAGGACCGGATCGTAAAGAACCATTGAATCGAGTGGATGCCCCATCGCGTACGCCGTGTTGCGGCCGAGATGCTGGTCCGGCAGGAAAAGGACCTTGTCGCCCTGCGTCAACGCATATTCGAGCACCTTGCGAGCATTGGAACTGGTGCAACAGGCTCCGTCATGTTGTCCGCAGAACGCCTTGATCGCCGCCGAGCTGTTCACGTACGTGATGGGGATGACCTTTGCGTCCGTCGCCGCAGTCAAACGCTGCCACGCGTCCTCGACCTGCTCCAGCGCTGCCATGTCCGCCATACTGCACCCGGCGGTCAGGTCGGGAAGAATCACAGCCACCCGGCCTTCCGACAGAATGTCCGCTGACTCGGCCATGAAATGCACGCCGCAGAAGACGATGAACTCGGCGTCCTTCTGCTGCGAGGCCTGCCGGCTGAGCTTGAGGCTGTCGCCAGTGAAATCGGCGAACTGAATCACGTCGTCCTGCTGATAATGATGGCCGAGAATCACCAGACGCCGGCCGAAGGCCTGCTTGTGCGCCCGGATCCGCTCGCACATCTCCTCGATCGAGAGGTCGGTATATTGAGGCGGCAATGGCGGCTGATACGGCATCACGTCAGGTCGGCTCCTATACACCAGGTGAACCAGACTCTGAATCAGTATAGCCTCGCGGCTTTCGTGGACAAAACCTGACGGCTGTCCGGCTCGGCGTGACAGGCTCCAAGCCCTGGCTGTACGATATGCCGGATGTCGCCTCCGCAGGTGTTGTACGGCGCGACGTCCCAAGCCGAAGCGCAGGGAGAGCACTGCATGAAGCACTCTCAAGAAGCATCTGCGAAGGCGGTTATATCCCTACCACTTCTATTTTGCCTCGTATTCCCCGCCTGGGCGTCGGCGCAGCGAACGCAGCCGCGATACTTCGCACATGATGCCGTCGAGGATCGCCATGGCGTGATCGCTCCGTGGTACAAGGGCCTCAACGGTCAGTGCGATTTCCGGGTGCGCGTCGCCGCCGAAACGCTGAAACGCTATCCGTGGGCGACGAATCCCAAGACCGGCCTGCCGGCGCCGGACTACATTTACAACGGCCGTTGGGAGATCAAGCCGGACGGCACAATCAGGCCGCGCAAGCTGGAGGACTGGGGCAACGGCGACCTGGCTCAGCGCGGGGCATATGCCATGATCGGATGGGTGGATTACTACCGCTACAGCGGCGACCCGTCCGCGATTGCCCAGATCAGCATGATCGCCGACGTGCTGTTGAACCATTGTCAGACGACTGACGATCACCCCTGGCCGAGGTTCCTGATCAGTGTGCCCAACCAGGGCACCCCCTACGGCGAATGCAACCCGCAAGGCATGATCCAGCTCGACCTCGTTGCCCTGTTCGGCCTCGGTCTGGTCCGCGGCTACCAGATCACCGGCAACCGCGAATGGCTCGACACCGCCGGGCATTGGGCAGACCTGCTGGCGGCTAAACGAGGCCACGAACCCGGCCTGTCTCCGTGGAACCGATATGCCAATCCGGAGGACGTGTTCTGGGATGACAGGCAGACCGGCGGCGTCGTGGTCCTGCTGCGGCTCTTTGACGAGCTGATCCGCGTCGGTTACACGGGCGTGAACAACGCCCTGATCGAAGCTCGCGATGCCGGCCGGGCGTACCTTCGGGACGTGCTGCTGCCGCGATGGCTCGAAAACGACGCTTTTGGCCGGGATTACTGGGACTGGTCTCACCCCGTGCAGAGCGAGACGTTGTCGGAGATGGTTCCAAGATACCTGATGGCCGTGCCGGATGTCTTCCGGAACTGGCGGGTTGATGCCCGGAACATCATGTCGCTGTTCCTGCAGCGTGCGTGCGTGGCCCCCGAGTCGAACGGAGACGTCTACAGCGGAGCCTGGGCGTATCCGGAGGGGGCTCAATGTTGCGGGCGTTCGCTGTCGTACCCGCCGATGCAGGTTGGGGCCGCGTTTGCGGAGTACGGCGTTCGGGCCGACAGCGAATGGGCACGCGAGCTGGCCCGGCGACAGTTCATTCTGGCAACGTACGATGCCCATGAAACCGGCGTGGTCGAGGACGGTATGGAGGGCGGTAACGTCGTCGCCGGAAATTGGCTGCAAATCGCGCACCCGCTGCCGCTGGCTTATGTTCTGGATGCCATGGCGTGGCTGCCGGATGTACTCGGTCCCCACCGCGAGAACCACATCATGCGGAGCACGTCGGTTGTGTCGAAAGTAATCTACGGCGACGGCCGGATCGAGTACACCACCTTCGATGCTCCTGCAGGGACGGAAGATGTTCTTCGGCTGGCGTTTCGCCCGACGCGGATCCTGGCCGACGGCAAGCCGCTTTCTGAATCGCCTTCGCTCGACGGAAATGGCTATGCTGCCCGGCCGCTGAACAACGGCGACTGCATCGTCACGATTCGACACGACGGCAGCAGGACGGTGATAATCGAGGGTGATGATCCGCAACAACAGAGCGACGAACGCACGATGTCATTCTCCGGCAGGTGGGACGAGGCGAGTCTGGCCGGGCATTTCGGCGGCGCGGTCCGTCTCACCGCGGAGGCCGGCGCAGAGCTCTCGTTCACGTTCGAGGGCAACCAGTTCCGTCTGATCGGGGCGGTGAGCCCCAACGGCGGCCTGGCCAACGTTTACATTGATGACGTCAAGCAGCTCTGCGGGATTGACTGCTGGAACCCATATGTTCTTCGGCAGCAGGTGTTGTACCACAAGAGCGGCCTGAGCAACGATCGGCATACGATCAGAATCGTCGCATTCGGGAAGGGCAATCCTCGCTCGAATGGCGCCGACGTCACCGCCGACGCAGTCCAGTTCTCCGCGGCGACCGGCGATGCGGGTTTCGGCGAAGGAGGCGGTCCGACCGACGCGCAGCGATGGGTATTCGGTTATCCTGGCCGTGAGGACTATGTCGATTCACAGGGCCGCTCGTGGCGGCCTGCCACCGAGGCGGTCATTCGTGTGGGCGAACTGACCGATCCCGTCGAGGCCTGCTGGTACACAACGCCGCGACGACTGACAGTTGCCGGTACTGCCGATCCGGTTTTGTATCGACACGGCATGCACGGCCGGGACTTCACCGCCTATGTGACCGTCGGGCCGGGTGACTATCACGTCCGCTTGAAACTGATGGAGTCCAGATGGGTGACCCCAGAGACTCGTTTGATGAGCATCGACATTAACGGCCGCCCGATGCTTCGCAATCTGGACATCGCGGCTACAGCCACAGGACGGCCGGCGTCCGTCGCCTTCACCGCAAACAACAGGCCGATCTGGGACGGCCTGAACCGTGCGGTTGACCTCGTGTTTGATGATATCCGCCCAAACCACGGGGTGATCGAGGTCCGTTTCCGCGGCGTCAACGACGCTGAAGCCGTGGTATCTGCAATGGAAATCGCCCCGGGACGCGGCGGACTCGGCGCCACCCCGATCCTCGCGCTGACACCATCGACGACACAGGCTGCCAATTGACCGATTACTTGCGGAAGACGCGGCCCTGGCGGCGAGCCTCCACCCCGGCCGGGTTACGAAGGCATACCCGCAACATTTACTACTTGCGTTTCAACAGGTTTCGCCATCCACGTTTGCGGACCTCGTCGCGGTAGACCCGCCCGACGGCCGAAGAGACGTCTTCAACCGTACTGAATGCGTCGGGATCGATGCTTCGTGCCACCCGAAGCACCACGGGGGTTTCCTTGCGAGGAACGACCACGAAACAGATGGACACCTCGCCATTCAGGCCGCGGCCCTTGATCTCGGTGACACCATAACCCGCGAGGCGCAAACCGGCGGCAACCGCCGCACTATGGCCCGGCGAGATGATACGAATCGCCTGCATGCCGATGGCCAGTTGTTGCTCAATGTACATGCCCACCGCATTGCCCGCGGCAAAACCACCGGCATAAGCCACAATATTGTACCAACGGTCCAGATGGCTGAAGACGCCCGAGACCGCGATGATCCAGATCGCGACCTCAAAGAAGCCGAGTATCGGCGCCAGGTACCGAAAGCCGCGCACAATGCAGATGGTCCGCAACGTGCCAATCGACACATCCGTGATCCGCGCGAAGAAGATGAACAGCGGCAACACCAGCGGATGAGAGTTGAGCCAGTCCATCAAGCCGGCCATGTTTCATGACCCCAGAGCCGCGGGCGGTACGGATGGCCCGTCCAGCTCGCAGGCAAAACGCCATTCTACTCTTGAGGCGCTTGCCAATCGAGAAACACATCTCTGCCAACCAAGGGCGGTATCTGACAACCCTTTGGCGATGAGCCGGGTGGTCTCACCAGGCCTGCGAATCCCGCCTGGAACGACACCGGTTCACCATCCACCGGACGTCGCGATTAATGAAGTCGACTTTGATGCCGGCAATGCCCCTTTCCTCGTGGAGCGGAAAGGCCTTGGCCATCTCCGCATCGCAGTGACTCCACCTCAGCCACAACCAGACGCCAACGCCCTTCTCGCCGTGGTGCTCGATGATCGCCCGCCCGGCAGCCGAGGAGGATCGCGCGCCAAGGAGTCTCGAAAGGTGCCACCCGAACCACGGCCCGCTCGTTGCCTCGCGTCGATAACCGCGTCAGCAGGGTCTTGGGCATCCGCGGACTCGTCGCAAGACAGAGTCCGGCATGGTCCTGAAGGTGTGCCTCAGTAATCGCCATGCACTCGCCGCAAGACATCTCCGGCGTCATTGGCGGGCCGATAAGCGTCTCGCCGAGCTTTGACAGCGACCCGATCGTGTAAGGGCTGTCGAACGGCAAGGCCTGCCCGTCCATCGTCAAGTCAAAGGCCGGGCCCTGAGGACCGGTTGAAAGCGAAAAAGACATCTTTCCATCCGGCGACTGCATCGTTACCGGCTCGGTCGCTGCAGCCGGACAGGTCACAAGTGCCCACGCGACGGTGGTTTGAACCAAACGCATGTCGGGTCTTCCCTCGCTGGGAGAAGTAGAGCGGTCCGCCGGCAAGATGTCAACGTCGAAAGCGATGACCACCGGCAGCGTTCAATAGGTCGTATCACTCCTGTCCGGGTAAGACGGCCCGATTATGTATCAAATGCCTGATTCTCAAGGATTCCCTCGCCGCAGGAGGGGGTACACGAT